>JAKAZS010000100.1 GCA_021815785.1 bacterium | reverse complement strand
TAATTATAAAATAAAGTTCATTTTTTGATTTAACTTCATAAGCCAAATCAACTATGCGTTTGGTTAAAGGGCTGGTGTGGGCAATTAATTCTGTTTTCAATGCATGCAAGCTATTAAAATCGAGTTCATGAACCCATTCTTCATCAACAATATTTACCAATAAATCTTCAACAATAGATTGATCTTCAAATATTTTTTTAAATAATTGGTCAGTTGAAATTTTATCATCTAATACCATATTATGATTATCTATAATATCATCATCAAAAATATCTGATGATGGCTTATTTTTACGCTTTATATTTTTCTTTATGGGTGTTTTTTTTGTCATAATTTCATTTTTTCAATTTTAAAATTGAAAATTCCCGTAAAATTAATTTTAGTATTTAAAGTCAATCCATAGTGTTTAAGACCAAAAAACAGCAAATGAAAGATAAGCCAAGCAAGAAATTTATTTGTAGATTCCTAGTAATAGAATTTTAGATTTAGATTTTTATTTGTCAAATTAAATTTTAGTCAAACCGCTTGGCAAGCTTGAATCTTTGCTAAAGTAATTATCCAATCATCATTATATGGAACCAATAAATTAGACACAAAAATTAGTCCATTTGTTTTTGGCAATTAATAACTGAAATCAAACTCAAGCAGCTTTATAATTGCTTATCCAAATTTGATATTTATATAAGCGTTCCAGAGTGGTTGTAAACAACAATAGCTAGTGCTATAGCTAATCAATTACTTAAAACGAGTGTCGTGGTAACGCAAAGCACAAGTAGTAATGGCGCATATGAACAAATAGCTAAACCTAAACTCACTGCTATGCGCTAATATTTGCAATTTACAGTCTAAAGCAATTGGTCAAATTCAACCTATCAAGTGGTATGTATTTAATTTAACAAAATTAGGTTTATACATTGAATTAACTTTTACCGCATATTTCTTATTTAAAACATATAGTGATTAATCAACAATTTAATTTAACGTTTATTGGTTAAATTAGCCCGTTCAATAGCTAGCGACATTTGATTGATAAAAGTTTCTAATAAATGCATTTCACTAGGATCCAGTAATCTTGCTTTTATTTTAGGTAAAATACCAATCACCCCAGATTTAATTAAACTTGTAGACAATGGCATATATAAGGCCTGAGCGCCAGCTAAAGTTTGCGTACCTAAACCGGCTGGCTGTTGATTGATATAAACCCATTGAGCCACGCCAAATTCTTTGGCGTTTACGTCAAAACTTACGTCTAAATCAGGAATAACTATTAATTGCTCATTACCCTGGCTTAAGATGACGGCAATTTTAGCGTCAAAGACTTCACTAATATGTTTTACTGAAGCTTTAATTACAGAATCAAGGGAATGTGCAATAATCAAATCACAAGTCATTCGATACAATACCGACGTTGACAATTCACGTTTGCGTGCTAATTTAGCCTGGTTTTGAACGGTAGAAGTTAGAGTGCTTAAGGTTAAGCCAACGATTAACATGACAAAAAAAGTTACTAGATATTGAGTATCAGCAATAACAAAAGATAAATAAGGTGGCACAAAGAAAAAATCAAATACGGCTACACTTAATACACTTGATAAAATTGAAGCTCCTTTACCATAGCGTACAGCAATAATCACAATAGCTAGCTGATAGAGCATAACTAAATTTACCTGGGTTAAACGATGAAATAAAAACTTTACTAATAATGTTGTACACGCTATTATAATAATTGCTTTTAGGTAAGCATTAAAATTGATTTCATTCTTAAAATCACTTTTAATAAGCTGCGTATTATCACTATCTTTACTACCAGTAATTACGTAAATATCAATATCACCACTTTTACGAATTATTTCATCTACAGCTGAACCAAATAATATTTCTAAGACTCTCGGTCTAGCTGGTTTACCAATAACAATTTTAGTAACATTCTGGCTAACAGCAAAATTAATTAATTCATTACTAACTGAATGTCCGCTTAAAACCGCAGTTTGTCCGCCAAGATTTTCGGCTAATTCTAAGGTTCGGGTTATACGTTTGCGATCGACTTCTGACATTTTAATTGAATTTGGTGTCTCAACATAAACTGCGGTAAAATTAGTTTTAAGCACTATAGCCATTCTTTTGGTGGCTCTGACTAATTTATATGATAGTGGGCTTGGCCCTATACAAACAACAATTTTTTCAGTAATTGGCCAGATATTTTCAATGGATTCTGATATTCGATATTTAAGCATTTGTGCATCAACTTTGTCAGCAACAACTCTTAAAGCTAATTCGCGTAGTGCTATCAGATTTCCTTTACGAAAGAAATTTTTTAAGGCATTTTGTGTTTGATCTGCTAAATATATTTTGCCCTGGTTCAATCTTTCAATTAATTCATCAGGGGGCAAATCGATTAGTTTAATTTCATGAGCATTTTCAATAATATAATCTGGTACAGTTTCTTGAACTTTAATACCAGTAATTTGAGCAATAATATCATTTAAACTCTCAATATGCTGAATATTAAGAGTAGTATAAACATCAATATTAGCTTGAAGTAATTCTTCAACATCTTGATATCTTTTGCTATGCCTAACTCCAGGAGCATTAGAATGAGCCAATTCATCGATTAAAACTATTTTAGGTTTTCGCTTTAAAATAGCATCAATATCGGGTTCATTTAAAGTAACATCTTTATACTTAACTTCTAATTGAGGAATTATTTCCAAGTCACTTAAAAGTGCTTGGGTCTCCATTCGGCCGTGAGTTATTATGACACCACCAACACAGTCTATATTTTCTTGCTTTAATTGCTGAGCAGCTTCAAGCATCGCATAGGTTTTACCAACACCAGCTATAGCTCCTAGGAAAATTTTTAGTTTGCCTTTAGATTTTTCGGCTTCTTCAGCTTTGATTTTAGCTAAGATTTCATCAGGAGTGAGTTTTAAATCTTTCATAAATAAATTAAATTAGGGTAATTTATCTAAATCAAGATTTAATATTAACACATTAATCCTTGGTTCACCAATAAATCCCAATTCACGTTTTTGTACATTGAGTTCAATTAAATCGGTAACTTTATTTTGGCTTAAATGGCGCACACTAGCAATTCGAGGAGCTTGAAGCATGGCATTTTCATAGCTTATATCAGGATCAAGGCCTGAGGCTGAAGCGGTTACCGCTTCAACGGGAATTTTAGTTGTAAAATCTATTTTATTGACTAAACGGTATTTTGCTGCGAGTTGTTTAATTCCGTCAAAATCCTTATTCCCTTCAATTAATTTTTGGGAAGTCGAACCCAGATTGCTACCACCTGATAGCAATGCATCATAACCGTTGCCAGCTCGACTGGGTCTGCCTTGAAAATACTTGTTACTGGTAAAAGCCTGACCGATAAGTTTTGAACCAATTACTTTATGATTTTGGTCGTAAAGTAAGGAACCATTGGCTTTATCGTCAAACATAATATTAGCTAGACCGGTAATTACTAATGGGTAAATAAGCCCAGTAATTATGGCTAAAACAAGGGTTAATTTAATTGAATCGAGAAAAATTTTAATCATGAATGTTGTTTACCTTGAAATTAATAATTGAGTTTTAATTTATTGAATGAGTTCGACTTGATTTGGGTAAAATAGTAAATTAATATAGGATATACAAACCGTTTATGAAATATTATTGTTTAGTTTAACTAATTGGAGCCAAATGAAGTATGACCAAAATTTGATCAATTATCCAAATGCCTGGAAATGGTGCCACTAATCCTCCTAGACCATAGATTAAGAAATTTCTTTGTAATAATGATTTAGCATCCATAGCTCTATAGGTTACACCTTTTAAAGCTAGAGGAATAAGTACGATAATAATTAAAGCATTAAAAATCACAGCAGCTAAAATTGCTGATTGAGCTGAATGTAGACCCATAATATTTAAAGCCCATAATGGTCCATGCGTATTGGCGTTTAGAGCATATAATGAACCAAACATAGCTGGCAGAATAGCAAAATATTTAGCCACATCATTAGCTATAGAAAATGTCGTTAAGGCTCCTCTAGTCATTAAAAGCTGTTTACCAATTTCGACAACTTCAATTAACTTAGTTGGATTTGAATCCAAATCAATCATATTGCCAGCTTCTTTGGCGGCCTGGGTGCCAGTATTCATGGCCACACCCACATCAGCTTGAGCCAGAGCCGGAGCATCGTTAGTACCATCACCAGTCATAGCTACTAACCTGCCGCCGGTTTGTTCGCGTTTAATTAATTCCATTTTATTTTCTGGTGTAGCTTGCGCCAAGAAATCATCAACGCCGGCTTCACTAGCAATGGCTGCAGCAGTAAGTGGATTATCACCAGTTATCATAATGGTTCTTATGCCCATGGACCGTAACTGGGCAAAACGTTCTTTCATGCCACCTTTAACTACGTCTTTGAGATAAATAGCCCCTAATAAGCCACTAATATTATCAGCGACTACTAATGGCGTCCCCCCACTTTGAGCAATTCGAGTAACTTCACGTTCTAACTCATAAGGAACGGTAAAACCATTATGTTTTGCATAATTAAATATAGAATCGGTAGCGCCTTTTCTGATTTCACGATTATTAATATTGACCCCACTAATTCGCGTTTGCGCCGAAAAAGGAATAAACGTAACATCCTTATCGCTTAATTCTCGTTCACGGATTCCATAATTTTTAGCATAAATTACAATGGAACGCCCTTCAGGGGTTTCATCCGATAGTGATGACAATTGAGCTGCATCAGCTAAATCCTGGATAGCAATTTTAGGGGCTACCACAAATTCTACGGCCTGACGATTACCTAAAGTTATCGTACCAGTTTTGTCAAGTAACAAGGTATCAACGTCACCGGCAGCTTCTACTGCTTTGCCGCTGGTGGCTAATACATTATATTGCAAAACCCTATCCATACCAGCTATGCCAATAGCCGAAAGTAAGCCACCAATAGTTGTAGGAATTAAACAGACTAATAGTGATATTAAAGAAAATAAATCCGGTGCTTTATGGGGACAACTTTGATAACTGTAAATACTAAATGGATATAAGGTGGCTACAGCCAATAAAAAAACAATCGTTAAGCCAGCTAGTAAAATATCTAAAGCAATTTCATTAGGAGTTTTTTGGCGATTAGCGCCTTCAACCAAGTTAATCATACGATCAATAAAGGTTTGACCTGGATCGACACTGATTTTTATTCTTAGCCAGTCAGATAATACGGTAGTTCCACCAGTTACGGCACTACGATCGCCGCCACTTTCTCGAATTACCGGAGCCGATTCACCGGTTATAGCACTTTCATTAACACTAGCGACACCTTCAATAACCTCACCGTCACTAGGGATTGTTTCATTAGCCTTGACCAAAACAATGTCACCTTTTTTAAGACTACTAGCTAAGACCGATTCCGTAGTGCCTCTCACGGTTTCGCGAGTGGCCATGGTTGCTTGTTTGTTTTTTTTTAAGGTATCAGCTTGAGCTTTGCCACGTCCTTCAGCCATAGCCTCGGCAAAATTAGCAAATAATACGGTAAACCACAACCAAATGGTTATCTGAAATTGAAATAGTAAATTCTCAAATTTATAGCCTTTGACAATATTTTCAAAAAACATTATCGTAGTAATTATACTGCCAATTAACACTACAAACATGACGGGGTTCTTGAATAGCGTTTTTGGATTGAGCTTAATAAAGGCATCTATTAACGCTCGATTAATAATTTTTTTATCGTAAATAGATTTGCTTTGTTTTTTTATATTTTCATTAGTCATGGTTAAAATAATTTTCCTTGTCTCATTAAAAATTCTTCAATAATTGGACCTAAACATAATGCGGGGAAAAATGTAAGTGCACCAACAATTAAAATTACACTTATTAAAAGTATGACAAATAAATAACTGTAAGTAGGAAAGGTTCCAATAGAGGCTGGTACTAATTTTTTTTCGCTTAAGGATCCGGCCATGGCTAAAACGGGAATAATCATAAAAAATCGGCCTAAAAACATGGCTATACCTAAAAGAATATTATAAAATGGCGTATTGGCTGATAATCCGGCAAAGGCTGAGCCATTATTACCAGTGCAAGATGAAAAAGCGTATAATAATTCACTAAATCCATGCGGACCAACATTATTTAAATTATTAGTACCAGATCCGAAACTATTCCAGAAACTATCTTTAGGAAAATTAATAACACTAGCTATAGCTGTAAAAACTAGAATTGAAAAAGCTGCTATCAAAATAAATAACATAGCCATTTTTACTTCTTTTTTCTCGATTTTCTTACCCAGATATTCAGGAGTGCGCCCTACCATAAGGCCAGCAATAAATACCGATAATACAGCAAAAACAATTATGCCATACAACCCTGATCCAGTACCACCAAAAACCACTTCACCTAATTCAATGTTAAGTAAAGTAATTAATCCACCCATGGGAGTTAGGCAATCGTGCAGACAGTTTACCGCTCCACAACTAGTGTCGGTAGTTACTACAGCAAATAAACTGGAATTAGCAATACCAAAACGCAGTTCTTTGCCTTCCATATTGCCACCACTATCACCCAATTGATTGGTAGCATAATTAATGTTATAAGGTTTAAAATTAGGATTGCCCTTAGCTTCAAAATGGTAGGTTACTAAAGTACCAATTAGAAATATTATAGTCATTACGGTGAGCAATGCTACACCTTGTCTAGTATCTTTAACCATTTTACCAAAAGTATAGGTTAATGCTGCAGGTATTATAAAAATTGAGAGCATTTCTAATAAATTAGTTAATGGTGTTGGATTTTCAAAAGGATGGGCTGAATTAGCGTTAAAAAAACCACCACCATTAGTACCTAAATTTTTAATTGCTTCTTGAGAAGCTACCAAGCCAAAAGAAAGTGTTTGATTATGGTTATCTAAAGTAGTAAAGGTCAAATAAGGATTTAAATTTTGAACTACTCCTTGGGAAACTAATAAAAGTGCTAAGGGTATACAAATAGGCAGCAATATGTATATAGTTATACGGGTAAGATCAGTCCAGAAATTGCCAATCGTGCCCACACGATTAGCAATAAATCCTCTAATTACAGCAATAGCTACAGCAATACCGGTAGCTGATGATACAAAATTGTGAAACGCCAACGCGAGCATTTGCGATAAATAGGTCATGGTTGTTTCACCAGCATAGCTTTGCCAATTAGTATTAGTCGTAAAAGAAATTGCCGTATTAAAAGCTAAATCTGGAGTCATTTTAGTAGCATAGGCTGGTGCATCACTTAAACCAAAATGCATCGGGTTTAACGGTAATAAATTTTGAAATATCAATAATAAATAAGTCAATAACATTGAAACCAACGAAAAGGCAATAACACATTGAGTATATTTAAGCCAATTCATTTCTTCACAAAAGTCAATATTAGCTAATCTATATATTAGCATTTCACTTGGCCTTAAGATTCCACTAAACAAAGTGTTATTCCCTTCTAAAACATTATAAATGTATAAACCTAATGGTTTGGCAATTAATAAAATAAGGCTGATAAAGAAAAATATCTGGCAAATTCCCAAGAAAGTCATTTTAACTACACCTAGTTGTGTTCAGGAAATAATAAGGAATAACCTAAATAAAATAATAAGCCTAAAGATGTGATCAAAGTAATGGTCAGATCAAAATTTAACACTTATTTTTTATCCTTAATACAGTTATTGCTAAAATTATAAATAAACTAGTATCAAGAAACTATCAAATATCTAAATTCCGACATAAAGCTTACGTCAATTTTCAAATTTTGCTTTAATAGGCATCTTGTCTAAAATAAGTGAGACAATACCAGTGCATAAATCCATGAGTCTAGAATAATACATCTAACAAGCAATTGTCATTCAAAGAAAAAATAGCCAAATCATAACTTTAACGGTAATTGCTTAGAGTCGACATTAAAAAAAAATAATCTAGATAATTTCAAGCCCTGTACAATTATATTTATGAAATCGCACCTGTTTACAACTAGCCATTTAGCAAAAAGACTTTTAAATCAATGAATTTAATGGCTAATTAGTCCAATTATATTATATAATTTGACTATATTTTCAATATATCCAACTTATGCATATCAATAAAACAATCTGGTTATTACTTATTTTAATTCTATTAATGAATCAAAATCTAGGACAAGGCGAAAACAATAGTATGAATACAATGAATAATTTAAACAAACAAAAATTCTTACCCAATTCAAGTAAAACCTGGGCTGAAAATTTAGGTACCGATATAATTATCTATGATGTTGGCGCATCAACTAATACAATTGCCTATCAATTAATTATTAATCGTAATGGTGATGTATTATATCATTATCAACCTAAGTCTGATAATGATATTAAAACCCTTAGTTTCAAGGCTGATAACTCGCAAATAAATGATTTATTTTCGCTATTAGAAACATTATGGCCATTTCCTAGTTCTAAAAATGAACATATGGCTAAAAGTGCTTCTTTTGGTCATTATGCATATATCACTTATAATGGCGTTCACAGTGGTGACCTGGATACTTACAGGAATAATGCTTCTATCACTAATTTTATTGATAAACTTAATTGCTTAATGCCTCAGAAAAACTAAAATTCTTTAAATTAAATTTTTAGACCTATGAAAAATTTTTCTGAAATACAATCTCTTATTACGATACTTAATCAGGATCCGCTTAAGTACCTCGAAATAAACCGTCCTCAA
>JAKAZS010000018.1 GCA_021815785.1 bacterium | reverse complement strand
TCTACTATCGGTTTAAGCCCGGCTTTAGCCATTCCAGCGGCACAGGTTACGGCGTGCTGTTCACAGATGGCTACATCAAAAAATCGATTGGGGTATAAATTGCCAAATTTAACTAAGCCACTACCTTCAGCGGTTGCTGGTGTTAAAGCAACCATATTGGGTTCAATTTGGGCTAATTCAATTAGGGTTTGGGCAAAAATATCTGAATAAGTAGAGGTTTTTGGCTTATAATCTGGTTCAATCTTGTCGGTTTTACTACTGTCCAGATTGTTTAAAAATGATGAGGAAACACCATGGTATTTTATTGCATCAGCTTCTGCTGGAGCAAAACCTTTGCCTTTCTGGGTAATTAAATGCAGTAGTTTTGGTTTTTTAATGTCTTTAATGTTTTCTAATTCTCGGATTATAGCTTGAAGGTTATGCCCATCGGTAGGACCATAATAATTAATCCCCAGTTTTTCAAAAACGATGCCTGGTGTCTCAAATCGTTGACTGGCTTGCTCTTTGACATTATGAATCAGGTTTAAAACATTGGGATTCAAATGATTGACGGATAAATTGGTCTCAATTAGATTGATTTTGTCTTTAATATCTTTGTAAAAAAAGGTTTCCTTTAACCTTTTCATGTAATGATAAATGCCACCGATATTATTGCTAATTGACATTTCATTGTCGTTTAGAATAATTAAAACATTTTTTTGAATATGGCCTAAGTGATTTAAGGCTTCTAGCGCCATACCGCCAGTTAGACCACCATCACCAATAATTATTACGATATTATGATTTTCATTAAGGATATCTCTGGCTATAGACATGCCTAGGCCTAGCGAAATTGATGTTGAGCTGTGACCAGCTAGAAAAGCATCATGAACACTTTCATTAGGGTTGATAAAACCACTCAGTCCTTTATATTGCCGAAGCGTATTAAAAGAGTTTTGCCGACCGGTTAATAATTTATGGGCATAACATTGATGGCCAACATCAAAAATCAGTTTATCAGTTGGTGAATTAAAAACATAATGTAAGGCAATCGTTGTTTCAATCATTCCCAAATTAGAAGCTAAATGACCACCAGTTTTGGATAGATTGGAAATTATCGCTTCGCGCAATTCGCCACTTAAGGTTTCCAGTTGTTCCAGGCTTAATTCTTTTAAGTTTTGGGGACTGGATAGTTGCGGCAGGATTTTGTTAAATGCTTGGTTAGGAATGGACATAGAAATTTAGGTAATCTAAGTTAATGATAAAATTGAAAGTAATATTCACTTTATAAGGACGTAGTTGCGAAATTATTATAAGCTTGAATTTGAAACCTTAGTCTTTATTTATTATGATAAAACAATTTTTTTTATATTTATTTGAAATACTAATTATGTTAAGTTGCATTTTGTCAATGAATTTATTGGCTTTGGCCAAAAATCAGATTCAAGAATATAGGCTTAGTGAGGTCAAGAGTCGTCAATTAGTGATAAATGCTGGCGGGCAAGGTTGCAAGCAGTGTTTGAAAAGTATGGAAGACTATTTTAAGCTGGTAACTGGCATTGAAAAGGTTAAAGTCATAGGGCCACTTACATCCCAAGGAGAAGGTTTGTTGCCGGGATGGAGTTTAATTGAAATATATATAACCTTTAACCCTAAACTTATAAGTGAAAATGATATTTTGGCGAAAATTTCATTTATGGATTATAAAGTATTTAAAATTATTCATAAAAATCAAGATTAAAATATAATAATATAAATTAAATTGTATTTTACTAATATAAGGGTGATTAATAAATTATAAATATAATTCAACGAATAGGTTTTAAGTAAAATGAATGACAGAGTTTATTTATGTAACGATTGTGGCAAAATCATGTATCGTTTTACCAATAAATGTCTATCTTGTACGCAGACTAATATATCTTTGCACATTGGTGGTGATTCAGTAAAACAGGCGTTGAAAAAGTCCAATCAGCTTAGTAAAGGGAAAAATGCTGCCAACAAGGTCGAGGCTTTTTTATATTTTTCCGTCGTGTTAATGATTATATTTGCAGTTGCCTTTTTTATAGTTAATAAAGAGCGTTTGGTTAAAACCGGTAAAGCGATAAAACAAAGTCAAATAAAGCATAGTAAATGAAGTTTAATTATCTTCTTCGGTTTTTTTCTGGTCTTCGTTATGAGAATCAGGTTTCTCAACATTAAAATCTGAAGCTTTAAGCCCTTCAATAAACTTTTTAAATTCCTGGGATTCTTCTTTGTCCTTTTCGGAATCAGCTGGTATAGTTCCTTCCGCAATTACCTGTGCTGAAACAAAAATCGGTGCTTTGGCTCTTAAGGCTAAAGCTATAGCATCACTGGGGCGAGAATCAAGTGATTTTTCTTCTTCAAGTTTTCCGGATGGGTCATTGACGATTAATCTTATGGTGGCATAATAAGTATTAGCGGCTAATTCGTTTATTTCAATTTGTTTTATTTTGTATCCAAGTAATTGAATAGCATTAAGCATTAAGTCGTGGGTCATCGGGCGTTCGGATTTGATGTTTTTTAAAATGCGACTTATGGCAATAGCTTCAGGATCGCCAATCCAAATGGGTAAAACGCGCCGTTTTGTACTATCACTTAGGAGTACTATTGGAGTTCCATAGTGAGCATCAGCAACTAGTTGGGCTACATGCATCTCAATCATAATATTTACCGGAAATTAGTGACTTGCAATACATTATTCCCAAAATTAAATAAATATAAGCATAAAAAGCTATTTTTCGTAAATTTAAGTTCAAAGAATTTTACTTTTTGACAAAGAATTTGCTTCTGACAACTTTTAGCTGTGGTAATTTTTTTTAATATCCTTTATATATTTTAAAATTAATGAAATTATCATGTATAATTTCATTAATTGTCCGAGTGGCGGAATGGTAGACGCGCACGTTTGAGGGGCGTGTGGGCAACCGTGAGGGTTCGACTCCCTCCTCGGACATTTTGTTAATAATTAATTGAATTGGTGTCATGATATGGAAAGGGCAACTTGGCCACATACTATTAAAGATATTTATAAGGCGCTCGATAATATTTGGGGCGTCGTAGGTGCCTATGATCAAGATAATAACCTATCTAGACTGGAAAAAAGCATTCAAAGCCCAATAGTCTATAAAGTTATTCGGTTCAATGGATGTAATGAAAAGCAAATCTTAAGCACAAATACTTATTCCGAAGCCCAAAAAGATGCAGCTGTAAAAGATTTTGCTCAAGGTATTGGCTTTACTTTTAGCTGAAAATTATCTTAATACTGACATAATCATAAACTTTCTATCCTGTTTAGCAAAGGTAAGTTAAACTGGTGGCTTTGTATACTGGTCTGATAATGATTTCGCAACTGAAATTATTAGTCTTTTTTTCAATGTGGTAGAATTAAACTTAGATATATTGGAAAAATACAATAAGTAATTTATTTAATGAATAAACTAAGGCTTGATTCTCAAGACAATTTTATCGAATCTAGAGATCCTAGTGAATTTTTTATGTGTATGGTGTTAACCGCTGTTTATCTTGGTCTTGCTAAATATTGCTGGAGTCCATTATACAATTTGCATAGTTTAAAATTATTGCTTAATGTCGAAGGCTTTTTTATTATCATAGCCATGTTGGCTTTTATTGTTGGTATTCGTCCAATGCTTAATCCATCCAGTTTACAGTTAAGTCAAAAAGGTATTAAATACAAGGGGCCATATTGGCCAAATCGCAAATCAGTGGTTTGGGATCAAATTGAACAGCTTTATGTAAGTCCGGAATTAGTAATTGTTTTATACCGTCCAGATCTCAAAAGCAAACGGCTTTGGCCAATGCTTATTGCTACACTTTATCTAACTGATCGTAATTCGATTCAAGATGCGATAGCAAAATATAGTCCAGTCCCACCCATTATTATGGCTAATCCGGCCTTATTGTCGAGAATGATGGTATTGTTTTTTTTCTTTGTCGTGGTTATCTGGTTAATTGAATTGCTGATGAAATAAGATGTGGATAGGTTAATTTAAACATTTATATTCAGTTTAAATTACTAGGTTGAAATTCAGCATAAAGATATTGCACCAGATTTTCTAATTCCTCTTTGGTTAATATGGTTTGAGCTGGCATTGAGGCTTTGCCCTTAAGAATAAATTGTTTTAATTCATTAGTTGTTTTAAATTTGCGGGCAAAATTTTCGATACTTGGACCAGTCGGACTTGCTTTACCACCAGGATGACAAGTGTTACAGCTCCGGATAAAAATTTGTTTACCATTTAAATAACCTTTAGTAATTTCCAGATATTTATCTTGATTATTTTTTGAAGCTTTAATTCGTTTTACTTCTTCAGTCATAACGCAGCCATTTAAGACGCTCGCCAGCATAATTAGGAGAAAGGACAAGATAATACTAGGCATGATTATTAAAATTGCTTTATTTGTGTTGAGTAGTTTTGATTATAAAATAACATTATATTAAAGCTTTTACATAATGTTTACTTGATTAATTAAAATTTTAGGTAAAATATAGTATATAAGTATTTTACTAATTATTACTAAATTCAAATCAAAGGCGAAAAAATGCAGAATCCATCAATTCCACCATCAGTTACTCAAGTCCAGCCCACTAATGAACCTAAAATTATTGTGGTTGGTGGCCGACCGCTAATTGGTAGCGTTCGAATTGAAGGTGCTAAAAATGCTGTTCTTAAAATGATGGCTGCAGCAATTTTAGCTAACGATGTCTGTGTTATTAAAAATGTACCGGACTTATCTGATGTGCATATGATGTCTGAACTTATGCGTAACCTAGGTGCTAAAATTGAGTTTAAAAATCATGAATTGACTATTGATACGCGCGGAGTCAATGATTATGAGGCTTCTTATGAATATGTAAGTAAGTTACGTGCTTCATTTGTAGTTTTAGGCCCACTTTTGGCCCGTTTTAATCAGGCTAAAGTGTCTTTACCAGGTGGATGTGCCATTGGTGAACGCCGAATTGACCTACACGAACGAGGTCTAAAAATGCTTGGTGCTGACGTTGTTGTTGAACATGGCTATGTATATGCAAACGCTAGCGAATTGGTTGGTGCAAAAATATATTTAGATCGACCTTCTAATGGCGCTACGGAAAATATTATGCTGGCTAGTGTAGTTGCTAAAGGACAGACAATTATTGAAAACGCTGCTCAGGATCCAGAAATTGTTAATATTGCTGATTTCCTTAATGCAATGGGGGCAAAAGTTTCTGGCGCGGGAACCTATCAAATAGTAATTGATGGTGTGCCTTTAAATGAATTACATGGAGCTACCATTGATACTATACCCGATCGCCTTGAAGCCGGGACTTTCTTATTGGCGGCTTTAGCAACAACGGGTGAGGTTGAAGTTACTCATTGTAACCCCCATCATTTATATTCGTTAATTAGTAAAATTAGCGAAATGGGTGCTGAAGTCTCACTTTATGCTCCTGATACTATTAAAGTTACCATGCAGGGTAAGCCAAAACCAATTGATTTAACAACGCATCCCTATCCGGGTTTCCCTACTGACTTACAAGCTCCAGTTATGGCAATATTAGCTACGGCTGACGGTACGTCGATAATGACTGAAACAATCTATGAAAATCGCTTTATGCAAGTTGGTGAATTACGCCGTATGGGTGCTGATATAACGGTTAAAGGAAATGCCGCCGTTATTAAAGGGATTCCGAGTTTGACTGGAGCTGAAGTTAAGTCGTCGGATCTAAGAGCTGGAGCTGCTTTGGTTTTGGCAGGCTTAGGTGCTGAAGGGATTTCGGAAGTAACTGGGTTACATCATATTGATCGTGGCTACGATAATTTTGAAGCTAAGTTTTTAGGTCTTGGTGCTAATATTCGCCGTATTTAAACAAGTCATTGTAATAATTTTACTTGACCTTATTTTGGAGTTTAATTTAATTGCTAGTAGTTAAATTTGGTGGCAGTTCTGTTGGTGATAGTAATTCTTTTAAAAACGTTGCTAGTATAGTTGAACAGGCGATAGTTCGCTCCAGTGATGGTTTATTAGTTGTATTATCAGCTATGGCTGGAGTTACTAATTTATTAATAAACGGTGCCAATCAGGCACTTGATCAAAATTTAAGTGAAAGTTGCCAGACAATCGAATTAATCCGACAAAAACATGAATTGGCAATTAATGAACTTTTTTTGGCTACGGCATGTAAACAAGAACTTAACTTAATCTTAGAAAATTACTTAAAAGAATTATTTATTCTCTATCAAGGAATTAGTTATTTAGGTGAATTAAGTGCTAAATCATTAGATAATATATCTAAATATGGTGAATTGCTGTCTAGTAATATTTTATATCGATATCTTCTTAGTTTAAATATTAAGGCTGATTATCTGGATGTGCGTGAAGTCTTAATAACTGATAATAGTTACAGTAAAGCTAATCCGTTAATGAGTGAAATCAAGAATAAGGTTTTTGATAAAGTAATTCCCAAATTTAAAAATACACCAGTAATTGTAACTCAAGGTTTTATTGGTGCAACTCAATCTGGTAGCACTACCACTTTAGGGCGTGGTGGGTCAGACTATTCAGCCGCTATATTAGGTTTAGCGTTAAGGGTCCAGGCTATTGAAATTTGGACGGATGTTGATGGAATGATGACTTGTGATCCTAGGGTTGTACCTAATGCAACTGTTATTGATGAAGTGTCTTTTGAAGAAGCTAGCGAATTAGCCTATTTTGGTGCTAAAGTTTTACACCCTTTAACAATTCGACCAGCGGTCGATAATAATATACCGGTCAAAATTTTAAATTCCAAAAATCCTACTCATAAAGGCACTTTAATTAGTAATTGGGTAAATCCCGATCTAAACAAAGCACTAATTCGAGCTATTGCTTTTAAAACAGGAATTACGGCAATTTTTGTATCGTCGCCAAAAATGCTTATGGCTTATGGGTTTTTGGCTAAAGTGTTTGCAATATTTGAAAAATATCAAACTTCCATAGATTTAATTTCTACGTCCGAAGTTTCAGTAGCATTAACCATCGACGACAAGACCTATATTAAGCAAATTATCGAAGATTTAAGTACTTTAGCTGATGTGAGTGTTAAAGAAAATTTGGCTATCGTTACGGTTGTTGGTAGGTATTTTCGCAATCAATCAGGAACTGCTGGCTATGTATTTGAAAGCTTAAAAAATATCAATATTTTAATGATATCAGGTGGTGCTAGTGATATTAACTTAAGTTTCGTTGTTAATGATAATGATGTTAAGCCTGCGGTAAAACTAATTCATGACAAATTTTTTGCTAAAACTTAATTGTATTAGTTAGATGACTTAGCCTCAAAACTTACTGCGCTTTCACCTGAATTTTACGATTATAACTGCTAAAGTACCGATGCGAACCGATCATCATATTCCCAACCACAGTTGATTTTAACGGTAAATGACGAGAACCTATATTTTGACAATTTAGCGATAAGTTTTAATTAAGCTATCACTTATCGCTAAATACGAGTTTTAGTTAGCCAGTATTTAGCTTTGTCCGGGTCAGGCTGAATACTTTGATAAATCAAAGCTAATTCATATTGAGCCTTACCTAAATCATGCTGAGCACAATATTCTAAATGTTCAATAGCTAAGGCATAATTTATATTAGGTGATTTTTGATATTCTAAGCCTAAAAAATAATGAGATTCTAAATCACCTGAATTGGCACATTGAGTAAGTAATGTTATTGCCATTTGAGGATTTTTGGCAACGATCGGCTTCCCTTTATCGGTAAGCGTTCCATTTAAATAAAATTGAGCAAGGTTAAACATAGCCGTTAAATTACCTTTATAAGCCGCTAATTCATAAAGTTTAAAGGCTTTAACTAAATCCTTAGCAATATTTTGCCCTTTAGTATATTCATAGGCTAAATGAACCTGGGCAATAGTATTACCTGTCTTAGCATTTTCAATTAATTGGGCTATATTGTTGATATTCATTTTTAAGTAAACAAGTCATTTGGCGAAAGCCAATTTTATTTAAGGATGTTTATTAATAATATCAGCTTTTACACTGACCCAGTATGGTGGTAAACAAAATTTGCACGGTTGATAATTAGCCTCAATAGCTAAATAACGGTATAAAAAATAGTTGCGCCGGAACTTAGCCATGCATAATGCATAGGGACAGGTTAATTTATGGAATTTGAATGATTCTTTATTTCCTACATATTTATAATTTAACGGATGTTGAGCATATATGATGTTTTGATTAAATAGCCAAGCAAAATTTATAATTATCAATAAGTAGCCTAAGTTTTTTGTCTGCTTAATTACCTTAATAAATAGACTTAAATCTTGATGCTTTTGCATTAATTACTCCTTTTAATGTTAAATTATTAACCGGTAAATATTGAGACGTAAATTTTGCAAATAAGTTTTTAATGACATCTACTTCGAAAACAATTTATAATGATTCATTATCTTTGTTAACTGACTTTTATCAATTGTCAATGGCTTATGCCTGGTGGAAACAAGGATCTTACGATATTATGGCTACTTACCATTTGGTTTTTCGCAAAAATCCTTTTGATGGTGGTTATGCTATAGCCTGTGGCTTAAATCAGTTTATCGAAATTATTAATTCCTGGCATTTTGTTCTGGCTGATTTAGAAGCTTTGGCTAAATCTAAAGTGGAATTTTTCGAACCGTTACAGGATAAAAAATTTTTAGAATATTTGCAAAATCTTAAAAGTAAAATAAGTCTTAAAGCTATTCCTGATGGCAGTATTGTTTTTGCTAACGAGCCAATTATTCAGGTCAAGGCACCAATTATTTTAGGTCAAATCCTCGAAAGTATTGCCTTAAATATTTTTGGTTATGAAACACTTATTGCAACTAAAGCTAGCCGTATTAAATACGTTAGTGGTAATGATAAAGTTCTGGAATTTGGTTTGCGACGCGCGCATGGTTTTGATGGTGCTTTATCGGCTAGTTATGCTGCTTATATTGGTGGCTGTGATGCTACTTCTAATACGTTAGCCGCGATAAAATATGATATTCCTTTAGAAGGCACGATTGCCCATAGTTTTATCATGTCTTTTGCCAGTGAGGAAGAGGCTTTCAAAGCTTATGCCCAGACTTTTCCGAAAAACACTGTTTTTTTAGTTGATACGTATAATAGTTTAAATGCGGTAAGGAAATTAGTAAAATTAAAACCATGGTTTGATAGTCGCCAATATAACATTCTCGGTATTCGTTTAGATAGTGGAGACTTGGCTTATTTAAGTATTGAAGCCCGCAAAATTTTAGATGAAGCGAACCTAACTGATACTAAAATAATTGCTAGTAATGATCTTGATGAACATATTATTTATTCTCTAAAACAGCAAAATGCTAAGATAGATGCCTGGGGTGTTGGTACTAAATTGGTAACCGCTTATGATCAGCCAGCTCTAGGAGCAGTTTACAAGCTTTCGGCTGTTTCAAAAAACAACCAAGACTGGGACTATAAGCTAAAATTGTCGGAACAAACGGTCAAAATATCGAATCCAGGTATTTTAGACATTAAGCGATTTTTTAATACTAATAATAACTTATATACGGCTGATATGATTTATGATCAATACATTTTAAAATCTCAGGCCAATTTTATGATTGATCCGGAAGATTTTACCAGACGCCGTGAAGTTAAACGAAAAAATGAAATAGCGTTTGATTTGCTTAAACCAATATTTGTTGAAGGTAAACTGGTATATGAAAGTCCTAGTATTCATGAAATTAAGCAATATGTAGTTAATGAAATGCAGCGTTTACATGATAGTACTAAACGGTTATTGAACCCACATCGTTATCCAGTTGGTTTAGAAGAGGAATTATATAATTTAAAGACGCATTTGATTTTAAAAGCACGTGGCCTAGAAGCGTAATTAAAGCTTAAATTTTTAATTACGAAATTTATTTTTTGCCAAAAATATTGGTTAACACATTATTAGCTTGCTTGGCAATGATTACATCTTCATCTTCTTTAAGATATTTTAAAATTTCTAAAGGGCAGCCTGGGTTAGTTAACAGAAAACGTTTGATTTGTAAATCACCAAGCTTCGCTAAAAACCAAAAAGTACTTATCGGAATATTTTCATTACGGGCTAAGGCTAGATGAATTTGGCGATAAGGATAATTGGTTAATTCCATTAGATCAGTTTGGGCACTGTTTTTATTGCTGGCAACAAAAACCAATTTAGATATTTCTGATTCAGTTAAATTCTTATGGGAATTAACTTCATTAATTTCAGGGTTAAACGAATTAGGTGAACTTAAATTAGTATTAATTGGATAGGTGTTTTTCAGCACTTTAGGCAAAGCTGATTTCGGCACGGTATTTAATTTTTCAATAGCTTCGCGGGCTTGCCAGGCAACTAGATAATTAGGATCATTAAGCAGTTTTTGTAAAGTTTCAGCAGAATTATTAACCCGTTCAGCAATTGATAGTCTTACTAAAGGATCGTCATCATAAGATAATTTGTTAATTAAGTTAATTGGACAATTAGGATTTTTGGCCACCATTATTTTAATCGCAGAATTACCATGAGTAGCTAGCCATTCTAGCGTTGAAGCTGGTGTGCTTAAATTGTGACCCAGTTTTTCAAGCGCCTCTTGGGAAAAGTGGCGGTAAGGGTGTGATTTAATTTCATTGAGCGGGGTATTATTAATTGTTTCGGGAATAATTTCTTGGGTATCAATAATTTTATTATTACTAGTTTTCGCAGCTTTTAATTTGGATGCCGAATTAGATGTTTTAATTAATGAGGATAACGCAGCTGATGCGGTTAGACTTATATTAGGACTGCAATCCCAATCCATAGCTAATTGAGTGTCACTGGCTAGTCCAATCGGAACAATTGTAGATTCTTCAATTAAGGCATCGGAAAAGTAAATGTTACTAACATCTTGAACAGTTTGTTTAGTTTGGTTTGCCGAATCATCCTTATTAAATAGATAAGAACTTTTAATATGTTCTTGAGCCTTATCTAGTAAAGTAGGACGTTTTTTGATTATTGGAGCTAATGGTCGAATAAAATCATTATCTGTTTCATTATTGTCATTCTCATTACTTTCGATAAAATTTTGTTTTAAATTTGGTTCAAAATTTTCCTCAATTTCGAAATCAGAAATGATAGTTTTGCGGAAAACTTCATTGTTATTCTTGGTGTTTTTAGAAAATTTTTCATTTAAAAAGCTGACTATGTTATTTAGAAAATTTTTCATTTCTAAGACCCTCTTATGTTATCTTGGTTAAAATTAATTCGCGTTAATTTTATTTAATTTCATGGATATCTATATACATAATATCATGAATTACTTTTAATCTTATCGGAAGTTCAAGAAAAATGTTGATAAGTTTTTTACTAATTAATAGGGTTTTCTTAGCAAAATGAAAGAATTAATCTTTTATTTTGGCTAAATTGATAATTTTTAAATTTATTAAGTCACATTTTAAGTTGAATCAAGCAAATTAATTAAGACTTTATTGTATTCTATATTAATATTTATTCGTTTGATTTTAATTTTAAGGTAATATTTTTAATATTATGTTGGACACTAATCTTATCCGTAACTTTTGTATAATTGCGCATATTGATCATGGAAAATCTACGTTAGCAGATCGATTGCTGGAAGTGACTAATACTGTTACTAAACGAGAAATGCAGGATCAAATTCTGGACAGCATGGATTTAGAGCGCGAGCGTGGGATTACCATAAAATCACAGCCTGCCCGAATGGTTTATGAGGCAAAAGATGGTAATCAATATGTCTTAAATTTAATCGATACTCCCGGTCACGTGGATTTTGTTTATGAAGTTTCACGAAGTCTAGCTGCCTGTGAAGGAGCCTTGTTGGTAGTTGATTCTACTCAGGGCGTTCAGGCACAAACTTTGGCTAACGTCCATTTGGCTTTAGAAAATGATTTAGAATTGATTCCCGTAATTAATAAAATTGATCTGCCTAGTGCTGAACCTGAAAGTATTGCAAATCAAATTGAAGATTTAATTGGTTTAAGTCATGAAGAAGCAATTTTTGTCAGTGCTAAAAATAAAATTGGAATTGAAGATGTCTTAGAAGCTATTGTTCAACGTATCCCTCCTCCTGCTAATACAATTAATAATCCTTTGCGAGCTTTAGTCTTTGACAGTTTTTTTGATAGTTATCGTGGGATTATTGTTTATTTTCGGGTTAAAGATGGGGAAGTTAAACTTGGCGATAAAATTCGATTTATGGCTAATAACAAAGATTTTGATGTTACCGAACTGGGTGTTTTACGCCCAGGCCCGCAAAAGGTCAAACGTTTGGGGCCTGGTGAAGTTGGCTATTTAGCTGCGGCCATTAAAGATGTGGCTAATTTAGTTGGTGATACCATTACCAATGCCAATAACCCAGCTAACGAAAATCTACCTGGCTACCGTGACGCTAAACCGATGGTTTATGCAGGGATTTATCCAACTGAAAATGATGCCTATCCAGATTTACGCGATGCACTCGAAAAGCTTAAATTAAATGATGCCTCATTATTTTATGAACCCGAAACTTCTGAGGCACTTGGTTTTGGTTTTCGCTGTGGCTTTTTAGGTTTATTGCATTTAGAAATTATTCAAGAAAGGCTGGAGCGTGAATATAATTTAACTTTAATTGTAACTTCACCATCAGTTGTTTATAAGGTTTATAAAACCAACGGCGAAATTGAAATGATTGAAAATCCTGCTAATTTGCCTGAAGCAAATTATCGCCTCAAAATTGAAGAGCCTTATGTCGAGGCTACAATTATGTTACCCAATGAATACGTAGGCCAAGTAATGGAATTGTGCCAAAGCCGACGGGGCATATCTATAGATATGACTTATCCGGCTAAAAATCGTGTGGTTTTACATTATGAATTGCCTTTAGCTGAAATTATTACCGATTTCTTTAATGAGTTAAAGTCTAGATCAAAAGGCTATGCTTCTTTAGATTATCATGTTAAAGACTATCGCGCCTCAAAACTCGTAAAATTAGATATTTTAATTGGCGGTCAAAGTGTTGATGCTTTATCGGCCATTGTGCATTATGATAATGCATTCTTTTCCGGACGTAAATTAACCGAAAAACTTAAAAAATTAATTCCTCGGCAAATGTTTGAAGTGCCAATCCAGGCAGCTATTGGTGGTAAAATTGTTGCACGCGAAACAATATCTGCCCAGCGTAAAAATGTTTTATCAAAATGTTATGGTGGTGATATTTCCCGTAAACGGAAATTGCTAGAAAAGCAAAAGGAAGGTAAAAAGCGGATGAAATCAGTAGGTAAAGTTGATATTCCGCAAGAAGCTTTTATGGCGTTATTAAAATTAGAGGACGAATAAAGTTAATTTGGCTAATTCTGGTTTATTAATAACAATAGCATAAACATTGGTTAAATATATTTGTATGGTTAAGTTTAGGATAATTTAAATACTTTAAAAATTGATTATTAGGATTAATTATTATGGAAAGAGAATTAACTTATGCCCAAACTTTAAAATTTGTAAAATCTGCTTGGTTAGAGCGTGATAAAATTTTTCAAGAATTATTTGGCCAACCTAGTTATGCTACTCCGGATACTTACCGACCACCTGAACTCATTTTTAATCTTGATGAAATTAAAGATTTAGAAAATGAAGATAAAATTGAAACGTTAATTAATGACAATAATAAATCCATCTTTAAAGATCAAGAATTAAATATTTTAGCCTATGGGCCAGACCCATTGCGTCCTTATTGGTTATATGTTACCAGTGGTTTGTCTACGCCTTGGCTATCCACGTGTAAAGAAGAAGTTTCTGGTTATGGTTTTGAATTGGCAATAAAGTCGCCTATTGATGCGATGTGGCCAGTTAATATTTTAAGAACTTTGGCTTTACATGTGTTAAATCATTCGGGTGTTTTTAGCCCAGGCGCTACTCTGGATTTGAAAAGTTCTATTGATTCATACAGTAATTCGGATCTTGATAATTTGTTTGTCTGGTATCTTGATGAAGCCAGTGACGCATGGTATGAATTGCCCAGTGGTGGGTTTGGTCTTTTCTGCTGTATTGGTATCAGTACTAACGAGATGAAATATTTACGTACACAAAAAGATTATGGTGCCTGGACGATGCAAGAATTGCTTAGGCGTACCCAAAATAATCAAGTCACGAACCCAAGTCGTAAATGTATTATGAAGCATAAAAACATAAAAGCTTTAAAACAAGAAATGAAAATTTATTTACGCAATTTCAGTGAATTTTCAGCTAAACAGCAATTGGATTGATTTTAAGCGTCAAGCATTCTCAAACTTTTTTAAACATACTTGGTTTCAAATCTATAGATTTACTGATAAAAAACAAATTACTGAAAGAATCGAATGTTTGAAAAATGCGGTTTATTTAAATCATCATTATGCTAAGGCGCTGATGAATTTAGGACAAATATGCGTTGCTAAAGCTTAAACAAGCTTATAAAAAAAACTCACGCTCAATTGTGACAATTTAAGCAAAATTGAAATTACTAATTTTTTTACTAAATTAATCGATAGGTCAAAATTAAGGCATTATGCTTATAGTTGTCTTGAAGAAAAAAAATATCCTGAATCAACTGGTTTATATGCAAAGGTAGTAGAATTAGCTAAATTAACCCCACAATTTAGAATCAATAAAATAAATGATTTTAACATATTAAGTCAGTTGTATCTTAAACAAAATGAATTAATTAAAGCTCAAATTGTTATTGAATCAGCCATAGCTTTATTAAAACAAGATATTTATGAATGGCCTTTTACTGTTTGAATTAATGGTTTTTACGATAGATTAGCTTATATTTTATTTTAAGAAAAAAATTGGACATTAACAAGATCGATTCTTCAAGATAGTTGGCTTGATTTTAGCTGATTCTACTTTGTTATTAGCTTGATTAAAAATTGAATATATGTATAGCCGTAATTTATAATTCTTTAAATTCCTGATTTAAAATATCTTCTTGCGTTGTATAAATTATCTCTGGTGAAATTTGTTTACTGGTTTGATAATTTTTAGCTTCATTTAGTTTTTGTTGTAATTTTTTATCCGGGTTAATTAATTTAAAAGCTAAGTCTTTGCGATTTTCGTTTTTTTGGTTGATAATTTCATTAAATACAGCTAAAACAAGCCATCTAATTATAGGTATTAACCAAAAAATAACAGCATAAACTAACATTGCTGTAGTTATGATAGTTAAAACATGGATGAGATTGCTATGATTGGCTTGAATAAATTGGTTCAAAAATTTTAAATGATCTGGCGCTGTAAAATGTTTAGCTAGACTTAAATTATTAGGTTTGCTCAAATAATTAAAGAAGGATAGAAGTCCGATTGAGCCAAACAAATTGATGAAGCCAAATATAAAAATTGGCATAACTTCGTATTTTGTCAAATTACAAAATTCCCAAGGAAAAGCGTGTAAATAATTGTCAATTTTAGCTACACTAGACCGGACTTCATTTTTAGGTATATTTGGCTGAGATTCAATTTTAGCTAAATGATTTTGTACTAAATTATGCAAAGCTTCATTTGTACTAGCTTGCTCTTTTAGTTTAATAAATTCGGTACTTAGAAGATCTTGTTTTTGGGGATTGCGAGAAATTTGAAAATTCTCAAATATGTATATTAAATTCCCGTTTTGGGTAACTTTTGGATAGCCGTTAAACCTAGCTAAAATAGGTAAGATTTTATCTTCATTATTAATATCACTAGGTTTAAGATCTAAATACGGAGCTATTTGTTCAAATATAATACTACCTTGATTAGCTTTTATGGTATCGGTAATCAGGCTTAGTCTTCTGTCTTCAAGATTTAGATTGGGATTGCCTTCACCAAATAAAAATGTGAAGCAATTGAATAAAAAATTACCTTGACTGCGATTACGCGAGCTTGGATCAAGAAGATATTCATTGGCATTATTTTTTTTATAAGCCTTGTAATCGTATTTAGTAGGATTCCATAACCAATATTCTTGAGGGAAAATTGAATCCCACAATGAATAATTTTGGTTGTAATTAGTTGAACCAATTCCGATAAAGTTTGAGTTGAAGTCCGAAAATAAATCACCCCAGTCAATTGAATTATTGCTTGAGGAGTTCGAGCCAAGATCACTTAAGCCTGCACCACTATCCCCACCAGAATTAGAATTGTTCCCACCAAATAGTATCACTAATATTATCCAAATTACTAAAATGGTAATTAAAATGATTGAGCTTAAAAGAATTATGGCAAAGGAAATTCTAAAGATAAATATAGCTAGGCCAGTTGATAATCTCAAGCAATAATATATTAATTCGCAAATTTTTATAATCCAAAATTGTAAAAAATTTTGTGAGGCATTTAATATATATTCTTTCTTTAAATCCGGTTTAAATTTATAGATGAGATTACCATCACTGGTTACTAAAATATGCCCATGGGTTTCACTGGCTATTTGACTTAATAAAATTTCTACAGTATGAACGGGTAATTTGGTTTGAGCCACTATTTGCGATGAAATGACTTCTGGATTAGATTTTTCAATAGCTGCAATTATTGTTTTTTTATCATTAGGTAAATATTGGCTAAAATCTATTTCCATGGTTTTTAACTTTTATTTTATTGGCATTAACTGTTTTTTAATTTAAAGGGCAAGTAAAATAAATTATTTATTAGTTTTTACTTTAATTGAATACTGCAAATCGATATGGTTTTACACTGTTAAAACAAAGTTAAATTTTGAATTTAAATAACTTTTAATTGTTTGCCAACTTTTTCAAAGGCTAATAAAGCTTTATCTAAATGGGCTTTACTGTGACTGGCTGAGATTTGCGCACGTAGCCTGGCAGTTCCAGCCGGCACAACGGGATACCATAAGCCTTTAATATAGACACCATGGTTAAGTAATTCACGACTCATATTTTGCGCTATCGCTGTTTGGCCAAGCATTATGGCTACAATCGGATGAATTCCTTCAATAATGGTAAAACCAAGTTCTTTAATCGACTTACGAAAATAGCTAGTATTTTCATGTAATTTACTAACTAATTCATTACTGGTTTCGAGCATTTCAATAGCTTTAATTGAGGAAGCAGCGATCATTGGTGCCAGGGTATTCGAAAAAGTGTACGGTCGTGATTTTTGGCGTAAATACTCAATAAGTTCAGCTTTACCGGTAATAAAGCCGCCATGAGCTCCACCTAAGGCTTTACCAAAGGTTCCGGTAATAACATCAATTTGACCTAAAACATTACAATGTTCCATGGTTCCTCGACCCCAATTGCCTAAAACACCAGTTGAATGTGATTCATCGACAAATAATAAAGCATTATTTTTAGTGGCAATTTCTTTTAAAGCTTTTAGATCAGCATAATCGCCTTCCATACTAAAAACACCATCAGTGGCGATAACTTTCAGACGAGTCGCTGGGTTAGTGTTTTCTTGTAATAGTTTTTGCAAATGATTTAAATCATTATGTTCATAAGGTTTAGCTATAGTATTTTTACAGGCAATCCGAGCCAGTCTAATCCCATCAATAATGCTAGCGTGATTTAATTTGTCGGAAATAATCAAATCATTGTAATTCGTATAATTATAATTACTTTGGAGAATAGCTGTAAAAAAAGCTTCGTTAGCACCAAAACAAGATGAATGTAAAATTGCACTTTCCTGACCGAGAAAATTAGCAATTTTTTCTTCTAACTGTAAGTGAATTTTTTGTGTACCACATAAAAAACGTACTGATGACATACCATATCCATATTCATCAATAGCTTTATGAGCAGCTTTAATAATATCAGGATGATTAGCTAGTCCCAGGTAATTATTTGAAGCTAGCATGACAGCTTGAGCACCATTTACGGTAACAATTGGACCCATTAAACTGTCAATTGGAACTTCGTATTTGTAGGCATTTTCAGTCTTGAGGATTGATAATTCTGCTTGTAAAGCCTGGTATAAATCATTGGGTTTAAGAGTAGACTTTATTTCAGTAGTTTCGGTCATGTCATCTCCTTGATGATATTTAGCAAAGCTAAAATATATTAATTTAAACTAAAGGTTAATTTCATTTCAGCACCAGTAACTAATTTGTCAAAAGCTTCATTGTATTCAGATAAAGTATAGGTTTTGCTGCTTAAAATCTTTTCCAGTTTGGGAATTATGGTATCACCACTGGATTCTAGTAAATTGAGCATTAATGTCCAGGTGGAATACATAACACGGCCAAATATGCCTTCAACATTAACACCTTTCCAAATGATATTTTTAGCAATATCAAAATTTTGCAATGGTGCTCTCGATATACCTAAAAGTATTACTTTACCACCATTACAAACGACATTAAAGGCATCATTATAAGCGTAAGGGGACCCAGACATTTCAAAGACACAGTCAACACCCATAGATTTACGTTCTTGTTTTAACACCGTCTGGTAGAATTCGTTAGTTCCTTTACTTACATCAAAGCAATGGCTTGCTCCAAATTCATTAGCTAAAGCAAAACGTCTATCTATATCGGTAGTCTCAGTTGCATAAATACGGCTAGCACCAAATTGCTTGGCCAAAATAATCGTCATAAGCCCTAGTGGTCCTAGGCCAAGCACAGCTACAGTTTTACCGGCTAAATTTACTTTTGAAACACAATGCACTGCATTACCAAAGGCATCAAGCATTGAGCCGATTTTAGGGGGAACCAATTTGGTATGGCCACCTTTGCCCAGCATGATAATATTTTGATGTGGTACTACCACTTTATCAGCAAAACAGCCATCTAGGTGAACTCCTTTTACTAAAACATGAGTGCAGATGTGAGCTTGTCCGCTGGCACATAAATTACAGCTACCGCAGTTTAAATGCATTTCAGCAGTTACATAATCACCTCTTTCAATCTGAGGTACTAGGCTAGCAAAATTTTCTTTATTGACCCCGGCACCAATTTCTTCAACAATTCCACAAAATTCATGTCCGATGACAATGGGTTTATATTCATTTTTATTAGTCGTATAACGCAGCATTTCTTCGCGAATACCCTGATTGGTATTGCTTAAAAAAATACTTTTATCAGTGCCGCAGACACTGGCGTTTAAAACTTTGATTTTTACATCATTTATACCAACGACTGGTTCGCCATAATTGGTTTTTAGGGTAAGCCCGGTTTGATTTAAGTCTTCTTTAATTAGACATTGCATATAGATAAGGTTTCCACAAGATTCGATATATAAAGGGTATTTTGTTTGGACAATGGATAAAGGCAGTTAATTGACTTCATTTTTAAACATTTATATTTTAGCACTTTATTGAGATGTTCTAATTTGTAAAGCTATTGTCATTAGCTAAAATTTCTTAAATTTAAAGGCTTTTCTTGACAAAATGGTTGCCGTTGCTAATGTCTTATATCTAAAACTATCGTACTGGATATATTTCCGGGAGGTGAAATCGCAAAGATTAACTATTATTTAGTTGCTAAGCTTACAAAAATATTTCATGATATAAAAAATTAATGTTTTCTTTATAATT
Source organism: bacterium (assembly GCA_021815785.1). Lineage (GTDB taxonomy): Bacteria > Cyanobacteriota > Vampirovibrionia > Obscuribacterales > JAKAZS01 > JAKAZS01. The sequence continues at coordinate 18,470 of JAKAZS010000018.1, read as the reverse complement.
CAAAGCGGAGTAAAAATATGGAATCTATGGATGGAAATAATGGTGAAAATAAAATTGAGAAAGCTACTTGTATTGACACATTGGCTTATGAATCAATAATTGAGTTAATTGTTAAAGGTTCCTGCGGTAAAGATAATAGTGAAATTCATGAAGATGGTTTACGCTTTGTCAGGTTTTTACTGGCCAATTCCAAGGCTGCTATGAGTGGGTTTTTACCTAATTTTAAAGATATGAAAGTTGTCGAAGCGCATGCCCGTAATTTTATTAAACAATGCGGCAATAGCAAATTAGCTTTAAATACCTTAAAGGAAGTAACGCAGTCTTAGTCATACATTAATTAAGTGAAATTTGAGTTTTAACCATAATTAGGTTTTCGAGCTATATATTAATACATTGATTTAGATTAAATCTACAGGGCTAGCGTCTAAAGCCAGGTTACTTTTGCTAATGTTTTTAAATGCTTTAAAAGCAGTATAAACCTGATTTAAACAGTCTAAATCCTTAATTTTAATAATTAAATGAAATCTTGATTTGTTATGTAATTTAGCGATTGGGCAAATTGCTGGACCAAGCACCGTAAAATTTTCTTCTTGGTAATTTAGGTCGCCTAAATTAACCGCTAGTTTAATCAACTCATGTTCAGCTAAATTAGGATTTTCATGAGCGCTGATTATGCGAATTAATTTTGTAAAAGGCGGATAATTAAATTTTTGGCGAATATCAATTTCATACTTAGCAAATTCTGGGAAATTTTCATTTCTAATAAAGTTAAAAATGGGTAATTCTGGATTATAAGTCTGCATGATTACCCGGCCAGGTTTTTGGGCTCGGCCACTGCGTCCAGCTACCTGAGTTAAGAGTTGATAGCCACGTTCCATAGATCGATAATCCGGAAAGCTAAAGGCGCTATCAGCTAGAATGATACCAACTAAAGTCACATTAGGAAAATTTAATCCTTTGGCTACTAATTGCGTACCAATAAGAATATTAGCTTTTGCTTCACTAAAATCTTGTAAAATTTGTTCAAAACTACCTTTTCTTGAAATAGAATCACTGTCCATCCGTAAAATTTTACTGTCGGGAAAGCATTGTCTGCAGGTCTCTTCAACCCTTTGAATGCCCAGGCCATAATGGCGAATACTATTGGAATTACATTTAGGACAGCGTTCAATGGCTTTTGTCTTAGAGCCACAATGATGACAGATTAAAATTCCTTGGTTATAATTTTGGGATAATAAATCATTTTGATGAAAGACCATATCGATACTGCAGTTGTTGCAGGTCACGGCATAGCCGCAGGCGCGACAGAAAACATGGCTGAAATAGCCTCTTCTGTTTAAAAGCAAAATAACCTGATCCCCATTTTTTAAGGTTTCCCTAATATTAGTTTCTAGGCTTACGGATAAAATTGATTTATTGCCGCAGGCTAGTTCATTGCGCATATCAACATATTCAATACTAGGTAATATTTGGTTGTTATAACGCTTGGTGAGATAGAGGATTTTATTTTTGGCTAAGAAATTATAATAAGTGCTTAGATCCGGAGTCGCGCTGACCAGTAGGAGTAAGGCCTGATGTCTCAAACTTAATTCAAAGCATAAATCCCGGGTTTGGTACCGTGGTTCTGGTGCCGTCTGTTTGTAGGAATTATCATGTTCTTCATCCATGATAATTAAACCTAAATTATCTATTGGCAGTAATATAGCAGATCTGGCCCCTAAAATAATTTTAGGCGTGTCATTGGTTAGCGCCTGGATCGTTTCATATCTTTGGCTAGCATTTAATTTGCTATGATAAGGGTGAACTCGATTTGGAAAATATGATTCTAATAAATTTATTAAATTGGGTGTTAGGCTTATTTCGGGAACTAAGACTAATACATTTTTATTTTGGCTAAGGCAGGTCTCAATTAATTTAAGATAAACCATGGTTTTACCGGATCCGGTGACTCCATATAAAAGCCATGCGTTGGTATGAAAATCAGGATCCGCTAAAGACGGCCCCTGAATTAGCTTAATCAGGGCTTGATTAACTTCATTGAACACCGTTTGCTGATTATCATTTAATTCAGGCATAGTTGCTGTGGGGGCAGTATAATTTTGTGTTTTAGTTTTAGCAATAATATTAATTTTAATAAAATTTTCTTTTACTAATTTAGATATATAGACTTTAGTGGTTTTTAAATCAGTAATTAAATCTTCAAGGTTAGCTTTATGATTATGAGATTTTAAATAGTTGTAAATTGCTTGTTCTTTAGCTGTGTTGGGATAAGTCGCTAATAATTCAATTTCTTTTTGATATTTGATTTTTAAGGGTAGGTCAACAACGGAAATGATTTCTACTAATTCATTATTTTTAAGTTGTTTAAGAGCTTTCAATAATTCGCTTTTAGTTGTTTGCGTTTTATTTATGATGGTTTGAATCGTTAAGGGTTCGGTTTTTAAGGCATTAAGAATGATACTATTCTTGGTGTCTTGGATCGTTTTATAGAAATTACTTTCACCTTTATCAGTTAGTTTGACTTTTAAACTTAGTTTAGAGAATAAATCAAAAGGATAGGCCGTCGTGATAACGCTAGCTGGACTGGAACAGGTTTGTCGGGCAATCCATTGGTAAAAATCAAGGTGTTTCTTGTTTAACTGCATTAAGCTTGGAATGACTTCTTTAATTTCTTTATATTTACCTTGGAAATCACTGTTTTCTTGATGAATTATGTCAATAACCAGGCCAATTATATTGTCAATTTTGCCAAAAGATACTAATACTAAACTGCCAATATTTACGGTTTTTGTTAAATGCGCAGGAATTAAATAGTCGTAATGTTGTTCTTGGCTAAATCCAAGTTTCTCGTTGATGTATATAGTGGCTATGTTTTTAAGGGCTTTAGAAGTTGTGGACATTGTTAGTTGGTTTATGTTGAAATATATGGTTTGAATTATTGACGGTGGTGGTCAGTATGGTTTTGTTCTGTTTTTTTGAGATTTACCGGCGTTAAGTCTGAATTATGGTTACATTGTAGTGGTCAGTATGGCGTTAAGTTAAATCTTATTATAGTGAATATAAATTCTGGTAAGCTGTTTTCAAGGATGAGACTTTTCCAAAAGTATGACTGCTTGACAATGCGTGGTTCTTATTAAAATATTTTAAGCTGTTGGGGCATAACAGCTTAAAATGTTTGAGTTTGAAATACTTTAAAGGTATTGGTTGAATATAATTGAAATGTCATTTGCTTAAGCATTTTATGCAATATATATAGATGTATGTAATAATTTTTATATATTAAGTGCGTTAATTTGGGATAAGGAGCGTAAGAAGTTAATGACAACAGCGTTTTTAGGTGTTTTAGCCTCATTGGTATTTTTTATCATCTGTTATATTGTAGCCAATTTTTATCAAAAATGTGGTCCCAATCAAGCCATGTTAATTACCGGATTTAATGCTTCACAAGGCGAAAATAATTTTAAAATTGTCGTTGGTGGAGGTGCTGTTGTTTTGCCTTTAATTCAGCAACGGGACTTTTTAAGTCTAGAAATTATGACTATTGAAATTCAAACGAGTGCTCCTATTATCACTAAATCTGGCGTTCCGATTTTTGTTCAAGGTGTAGCTCAGGTTAAAGTTCAAGGTGATATTGAATCAATTGCTACAGCAGCGCAACAGTTTTTGGGTAAAAGTACTGAAGATATATCTTCAATTGCCCATGAAAGCTTAGTTGGTCATTTAAGAGCCATTTTAGGAACTATGAGTGTTGAGGACCTTATTCAAAGCTTTGATTCTTTTGCTACTCGTGTCCAAGAGGTTTCCATTAATGATCTTAACAAAATGGGTTTGACTGTTGTATCTTTCACCCTTAAAGAAATAAAAGATACTGTTGGTTATTTAGAATCTTTAGGGCGTCAGCAAATAGCCGAAGTTAAGCGTTCGGCTGATATTGGTTCGGTAAACGCTGAAAAGGAAACGCAAATTGCTAAAGCCCATGCCTTGAGAGATTCGCAAATTGCCCAGGCTCAAGCTGCTGAAGAAGGCGCTAAAGCTAAATTACTGGCTGATACGAGGGTGGCTGAGGCTACGAAAAATTTTCAAGTGTCACAAGCACTTTATCAAGCTGAAGTTTCTAAGCAAAAAGCTTCTAGTGATATGGCTTATGACATTGTGAAAGCCCAGGCGCAGCAAAAATTGGTCGAAGAAACCCAAAAAATTAAAATTGTTGAAGCCCAAAAAGAAGTTGAACTTAAACAAATTGAAGTGCAAAAACGTCAGATTTCCCTAGAAGCTGAAATTACCAAACCGGCTGAAGCTGAACAAACTAAAATAAGATTAATGGCTCAAGCGGAAAACGAAAAACGCAAAATTTTAGCTGATGCTGATGCCCAAGCGGTAAAACTCAATGCCAGTGGTCAGGCTGAAGCTACAAAATTAAGAGCTATTGCCGATAGTGAAGCTGCTAAAGCTATGGGTCTTGGTCGAGCTGAAGCTACTAAGGCTCAAGGTATGGCTGATGCCCAAGTTATTGCTGCTAAAGGTCAGGCTGAAGCTGAGTCGATGTATAAAAAAGCCGAAGCTTTCCGTCATTATAATGATGCTGCTGTGACCTCAATGATTATTGAAAGTTTACCTAAAGTGATTGAAGCTGCTGCAAGTCCTTTAGCTAAAGTTGGCAATATGACCGTTTTGTCAACTGGGTCTGATGCTAATGGTGGAGCTGCTAAAATTACTGGAGAGGTTTTTAATATTGCGGCTCAAGGAATCACTTTAGTTAAAGGCTTAACGGGTTATGACCTTACACAAATAGGTGGAGCTTCTTCTTTAAAGCAACCCCAAAAACCGGAAAACAATGTGCCGAAAACAACTGAATTGACTGATAAACCAAAACCTTAAAATTCATATTTAAGTGACAAAGCAAAACTTTAAAATTCTCATAACTGGATCGCCTGGTGTTGGTAAAACTTCTTTAGCTAATATATTATCTAATACAGTGAAACTTGGTTTAATACCTGAACTAAGTCGCTTAATCTGTAATGAATTGGGTTTTGTTAGTCCAACAGCTATTCCTGATTCGTTAGTGTTTAATTATCAGGTTTTAAGTCGTCAGATTGAAGCCGAAAATAAATTAGACACTTTCATTGCGGATCGAGGCGTAGTTGATTGTTACGCTCAGTACCAGCGATGGCATTTAGCTACTGCGATGACTAGTGATGCCGAAAAATATTACCAGCTTTGTCTAGCCCAAGCGCAAAAATATACCCATATTATTTTTATCCCCCAAATGTTTGCTGTTAAAGAAGATGGTTTTCGCTGGACGGATGCAATTTATTTACTCCAAATTGAACGGCTGATTAAAAGTACTCTTTATGACTTTAACCTGTTGTCCCGAACTTACTTTGTTCAAAATGATAATCTGGATTTACGCTTAGAAGAGGTAATTCAATGGCTTTGCGCTTAATATTTACCATTATATATTTATTTCTGATTCAATTTAGTCTAATTGATACAGCTTATAGTGAAAAGCCAAACCCTGGACTTCGTTTAATTAGTCTGTCCCCATCTAATACTTTATTAATTAAGGAATTAAACGCTCAAACCAGTCTTATTGGTATAAGTTCTTATTGCCGTCAATTTTATCCGCAAGGAAATGTAGTCGGTGACTTTACTTCTTTTAATCTTGAAAAAATCATTTGTCTTAAGCCTGATTATATTTTACTGGTATCAGGACAGGAAGGAATGCAGCAACGTCTGAGCAATCTTGATTTGACTTCATACAAACTGAAATATCGGCATTTTCCGGTTTTGATTTTACCTAATCATAAAATTAGTGATATTACTAATAATTTACTACTTTTAGGCAGGCTTACTGGTAAAGAGGCCTTAGCTTGCGCTAAAGAACGTAAGTTCAACAGTTGTCTAAGTGATTTAAAGGTGATTCTAGCTGGTAAGACCAAGTTTAAGGTTTTTTACTGTTTATGGACTAGTCCACTGCTTACGCCTGGAAATCGTAGTTTTTTGAACGATATTATTAATATTTGTGGTGGCACAAATATCACTAGCTATATTTCTAGGGATTACACTAGCCTTAATCAAGAAACCCTGATTAAATTAAATCCTGATTATATATTTTTACCAAGTAATGTAAGCCCAGGTGATTTTATAACGCAGCCACTCCAAACTTATTTAAACGCTTATAAGCATCATTGTGTAGTTAATTATCCAAATGATAATTTTTTAAGTTACCCTTGTTTAAATATTGTTGAAGGTATTTACTGGCTTGCCTTAAAGCTACATCCCGAAGTTAAGGATAAGCTTAATAAATGGTATGCTAAGTATCGCTCGATTTAGTATAATTAATTTGATAATTTAAACTTTTAAGGATAAATAAGGAGTCGTTGTGACTAATACAAATGAATCTACATTAGCTAATAATCTAAATAGATTACAGTTGGAACGTTTAGGTAAACTCAATAAACTTAAAGAAAATGGTGTGAATCCATACCCCTATACTTTTTCCCGTACCCACATGGCCAATGAATTACAGGAAAAATACAGTCAGTTGCCTGCGCATACTGAAACTAAAGATGAAGTTCGGGTTTGTGGACGCATTATGAATGAACGAAATACCTGGATGTTTATTGATCTTATTGATGACAGCGGTAAAATCCAGCTTTTCTGCCATAAGGAAAGTCTTACTAGTTCACTTATCGAACAGTTAAAATTATTAGATAAGGGCGATTTTATCGGAGTTACTGGCACAATACGTCGGACTAAAGCTGGTGAATTATCAATTCGCGTAACTGATTACGCCGTTTTATGCAAGTCACTTCAGCCTTTACCGGATGGTTTTGACGCTTTTAAGGATGTTGAGGATCGTTATCGCTATCGTCATTTAGATCTTATTATTCACCCTAACGTCAAACAAAATTTTAAATCCAGATCAAAAATTATTGCCGAAATAAGACAGTACCTTGACAGTCATAATTTTCTGGAAATCGAAACACCTGTTTTACTTACCAGTGCCGGTGGAGCTGATGCTAGGCCTTTTCAAACTCATCATAATGCCTTAGATATTGATCTTAATTTACGTATTGCTACTGAACTTTATTTAAAACGCCTAATTATTGGTGGCTTTGAACGCGTTTATGAAATTGGACGGGTGTTTCGTAACGAGGGTATAAGTACTAGGCATAATCCCGAATTTACAATGCTTGAGTTGTATGCGGCTTATGGTGATTATAATGAACTTATGGATTTTACGGAAAATATGTTGGAATATGTGATACTAAATACCGTAGGTAAATTTCAGTTTGAATATATTGATCAATTGCTTAATTTTACTCGACCGTTTCTACGTATTTCCATGATTGACAGTATCCAAAAATATTGTAATTATGATTTTACCAGTATAACTGATTTTAATGAAGCTGCTGAAATTGCCAAAAAGCTTAATGTACCTTTAACTAAAAAGGAAGATAGTGTTGGGCGTATTATTAATCTTATCTTTGAAGAATTGGTATCACCTGAATTAATTCAGCCAACGTTTATTACTGACTATCCTGTTGAAGTTTCACCTCTTACTAAAATTCATCGGTTCAATTCAAGATTAACTGAACGCTTTGAACTTTATGCCTATGGTCGAGAAATTGCTAATGGTTATTCAGAGCTTACTGATCCAATTGATCAAAAGAACCGTCTGCTTGACCAGGCTAAACTTAAATCGGCTGGAGACGAGGAAGCTATGCCTTATGATAAAGACTTTATCTATGCTATCGAATGTGGTATGCCACCAACTATGGGTTTAGGGATTGGGATTGACAGGTTGGTTATGCTTTTAACCAACAGCGCCTCAATTCGTGATGTCATTGCTTTCCCCACTTTAAAGCCAATCTTGGATTAGTTGGAATAACCTTAGACGAGGCTTAATTTTTGTTATTACTTGAACCAGTATTGGCCTTGGCTTCTTTGCCAAGGGTTGAGTTGTTTTTGGCCGTAGCACTATTTTTATTTAATTCTTGTTTAAGCACTTCCATAGCTTTATTTAGCTGAATATCCTTATTGTCTTTAGGAGAGCGTTTAAAATTACTCATAGTTATGTCAATCCACCAAGGTCCGCGACCTTTTTTATAATCAGACTCTTTAAGCTTAACTTGGTAATCTGGGATTATGCCAACTTTATGAATGTCGGTATCGTTAGGAGTTAAATAACGGGCAATTGTAACATTAATGCCTGATCCATCATCGAGGCGGTTAATCTGTTGGACTAGGCCTTTACCAAATGACTTTTGACCCACTAATTTAGCCCGACCGTTATCACGTAAGGCACCACTTAAAATTTCACTGGCTGATGCTGAGCCACCATTAATTAATAATATTAGGGGTTTATTGGTTAGGGGATCACCTATTGACGGTTGCGAAGTTTTATAGCCTTCTGAATCAATGGTACTTACAATTATGCCTTTATCCAGGAACATATTGGCAATTTCAATAGCATTATTTAAGAGACCACCAGGATTGTTGCGTAAGTCAAGGATTATGCCATTGGCATTTTTGACTTTATCCAGTGCTGTTTTCATTTCATCTTTGGCTTTAGCAGAAATAAAACTTTCCAGTCGGATATAGCCTATATTAGAATCAAGAATTTCTGCATTAGCTACAGCCCTAATAGGTATTTCGGCTCGCATTAAAGCAACTTTGCGTTTGTCGTTTTTACGTAAAAACGTAATATTTACTTTGGTATTAACTGGACCTCTTATTTGTTTGACAACTTGGTCTAAGGACTGACCTTTAACAGCTTTGCCATTAATTTCAATAATCTCATCGCCGGGCTGAACGTTGGCTTTGCTGGCTGGAGTACCTTCGATAGGAGCAATAACTACTATTTTATGTTCCTGATTCATCCCTAATTGCATGCCGACACCAAATAAATGAGCTTCAATTTGCGATTTTTCATCATCAAAAGCATCAAGGTCTAAAAATCGAGTATAGGGATCTCCTAGTGAAGCAAGCATTGTTTCAATTGCTTTATGGCTATCTTCGGAAGTTTTAAGTTTGCCATTATATTTGTTTTCCCAACGTTGCCAGTCTTGGCCACCATATTTATGATCATAGTAGGAATCCTTAATAAGATGCCATGACTTGTTGTATAATGCTTCTGGTGTAATGTTTGGGTTTTGGCTTTGCGCAAATACATCGCCACTGGAATCTTGTAAAGTACCTAATTCGGAAATTTTGGCATCTTTGTGATTCCAAAGGAAAAACCCTTGAATTATAAGTAATGTAAAAAAGATTACGCCAAAGCTTGATAACTTAAAGATTCGTGAATTGCCGGGCAAATTCAATTTATTTACTCCTCTCGATAGTCCTTACGAAAATAAAAAATGTTAAAATACTACTAAATATAAATTACCATACTTACCTTGGAAAAATTTGACAAAACATGTCTAAAACTAAAAATATTTTATTTAAATTTATTAAACCTATAATTAGTATACTCTTAATTTATAGTTTGTTTAAGTTTGGTAAAGTTGATCCCCAACAAATTTATCAAGTTTTTAACAAAGCCAATATTTATCTTTGTACTCTGGCGTTAGTTTTGCTTGTTGGTAGTAATTTTATAAGTGCTTATCGCTGGAAACTGTTAGCCAAAGTTTTAGGTTTTGACTTAAGTTTATTCCAATATACCCAATATTATCTCATGGGTTTGTTTTTTAATTTGTTTTTACCGTCAACTATTGGTGGGGATTTTAGCCGTTGTTATTATCTGTCTAAAGAAAAGGGCACTTACACGAAGGCTTTATCCAGTGTACTAGCGGATCGATTTATTGGTATTTCTGTACTTTTTTTATTTGCCAGTTTTGGTCTAATCTTTGCAGTGCAAACTGATTTTATACCCGTGGTATTTAAAATTATAATTCTGGCTGCAACGCTAGTAATTTTTGGGTTAGTGCCATTTTTCCCTAAATTCTCAACCCTGTTATTTAAACAGTCCAATTTCTTATTTCATTTATTTAATAATTCTAGTCTAAGTACTTATTGGAAAGATAAAAGCCTAATACTGGCTACAATTGCTTGGTCGGTTGTCTTACAAACCGTGATTGTAGTCTGCCATGTGATTATTGGTTTTGCTATTGGCTTAACTCAAATTCCGTTTTGGTATTATTTTGTTTTTTACCCTATTGTTGCAGTTTTAGCCTTTATTGTTCCTTCGATAAATGGTTTGGGAATTAGAGAATGGGCGTATACTTATTTCTTGGGTCTAGCTGGGGTTAGCTCTGTGGATGGCATCACTTATGCTTTTATCTGGTTAACGTTAAACACAATAACATCACTTATTGGTGGGCTTATTTATTTACTTGGTGATTTTAAAATGAATAGTAATATTGTGGCTAAAATTCAACATGAAAGAGTATGATTTAAATCAGTTTGGCGCAGTTTTTACGCTTGACGATTTAGCTGTTATTGATCGCGTTAAGCAAATGGCTGTGGCCTGTAAAGCTAAAATATACTTAACTGGTGGTTTCTTGCGCGATCGCTTAATTGCCTTAAGCAATAATGTTGCCGATCATATTTTTGATTATGATTTTGTGGTTGAAGGCTTTTCGGCTATCGAGTTAGCACGTAAAGTTGCCTTAGACTATGCTGGTAATTTTGTCTTATTGGACCAAGATTTTGATACGGCTAGAGTTATTGTTAATAACGCTATTCAACTGGATTTTGCCGGCATAAGTAATGCTTTTACCAAAGCTATTTCAATTAAAGATGATGCTTTGCGCCGAGATTTTACGATTAATGCCTTAATCTATGATCCTTATCAACCTCATAAAATTATTGATTATGTTGATGGTATCATCGATTTAAAGGATAAATGCATTCGTCATATAAGTAATGATGTATTTATAGCTGACCCTTTAAGATTATTAAGAGCCTTTCGGTTTAGTGGAAGTCTCAATTTTACGATTGCTCCAAAAACCATTTTACAAATTAAACAAGATCTTAATTATATTACCAATGTTGCCATTGAGAGAATTAATCATGAGTTGTTTTTAATTATGAGTCTTAATAACAGTTTTACTTTAATTAAGCAAATGGCTGATTTAGGCTTGATTGAGCAAATTTATGAAGATTTAGCGGCAACGCATAATGTGCCAGCTAATAGTTATCATCATTTGGGTCTGTTTGAACATAGTTTGGAAACCTATCATCAAGTTGAAATCAACTTTAATGAATTAAATGATTTAACTAAACAGGCTTTAATCAAACCGCTAAATTATAATTTAAATTATTTTACGGCCGTTAAATTAGCTGGACTTTTGCATGATATCGGTAAACCCAGTACCTGGGTTATTCAGGAAGATGGCCGGCACAGTTTTTATAAACACGATTCACTAGGGGCTAAAATGGTTGCGACTTTAGGCTTAAAGCATAAATGGCCAAATAATTTAATTAAATTTATGGTTAATCTGGTTAAATGGCATTTGCGCCCCGGAAGTTTATTTCATAATGAAAAACCCACACTGAAAGCCATAAATCGGTTTTATAGCATTGTTAATGATTTTACCCCGAGTTTGATTCTTTTAGCCCTAGCTGACTTAGGTGCAACATTAGGTAGTGGTTTTAAAGAATCGAATCGGCAAATTCTTAAAAATGAATTATTAAACTTACTTAGTGGATATTCAATTTATCAGGAAAAACAAAAATTGATACCTAAATTACTTGATGGTAATCAAATTATTGATATGTTAGGGATTGATTCGGGACCTATTATTGGTCAGTTATTATCCGAATTAAAAGATGCTCAAACAAATGGCGAAATTTCGCAAATCAAGGAAGCAAAAGCTTTTATCCAAAATATTTATCATAAAAGGTATTCTAGATAACTAAAATCAGGCTTGACAACAAAATTAATGCATAAAAGAAATTTTTCCTGGGCATAACAAGTTTAGAAGAGAAAAACTTTAAAATCTACAAAATAAGGCAGTCATTAAATTGATTGGTTAAATTTGGCAAGAATAAAACTTATTATATTTAAGGAGACATTATGAACAATAAATTAGAAAAATTACAAAATTATACAATTATTGCCAGGCTCGATGATGCCATTCCTTTAAACACTCCTGAATGGGTAACTGTTGAACAAATGCTTAATCAGATCAGTGAATTTGTCCCAATGAATATGGTTAATAATATTACTGAAGCAATTATTGCCTATGCTGATGATCAAGCTCGACGTGGTTATATTTTAGGCCAAGAAGATTTAGTTAGTGAATTAAAGAAAAAAGCCATTAGAGTTGCTTAAGCGGTAATGATTATCTTGAGTATTGCAATTATTTATTAGTAATTAAAGCTTTAATGGCGTATTGAGCTCTTAAAGCAAGGTAAAAAGTTTGAACTATATTAAAATATTGTGCATTAGATTAATGGTATTCAGTCGTTAACCATAAAGAACATTTAAAATATATTTAGCATTTAGAGTAATCTGCACAAATTAAACCGTATTAAGTTTTTAAATTAATCTATAAAATTTAATTTATATAATATGAATTTTCTGATTGTGAATTTAACATTTGACCTGGTGTAAGCGAATAGCTTTTCAGATTGATTATGAATTTTCTGATTTCCAGTTTAACATTTGATCTGGTGGCAGGCTAATAGCTTTCCAAGATCCTGATATAAAGCCAGCTCCAGCGCCATGCATCGAAACTGCTTCGGTATTTCGATTCGTTAATTTTAGTAAGTTGGCATAACCTTTAAGGAGTCTGATCGTTGCTGGATGATCATTACCAAGTTTTTTGCGACAGATATTTAAGGCTCGTTTATAAGTTGGTTCAGCTTTATCCCATTGTTCCTGGACGTGATAAAGAGTTGCCAGGTTATGGAGACTACAGGCTACATCAGGATGTTCTAACCCTAAGACCGTTTCATAAATGCCTAAAGCTTTAAGGGCATATTCTTCGGCATCTTGGTATTGGCGTTGAAAATAAAACAGTTTAGCTAAATTACTAATAGCTGTTGCTACAACTACATTGCTCTGGCCAAGACATTGTTCTTTAATACCTAGTGATTTGCGAAATAAGGGTTCGGCTAAGGGGAATTTGCCTTGACGGCATAAAATTTCTGCCGTAAAGTCAAGTGAATTGGCTAGTCTGGGATTATCATTTTCAATTTGTTCAGCTGTCAGTAAACATTGAAAAGCTTCATTTTCAGCATATTCAAAATCACCTAGGCGAATGCCTTCTTCTGCTCTGGTTTTATGCAGTTGCCAGATTTGTGGTAAATTTAAATTTTCTTCAGCTTTAAGAGTCTCTTGATTTTTTTCATTAGGTTGGTACCATTCAAGTTCAATTAAGGCTTCCAAAAGGGAAATATTTTTTTGACGACAGTAATCATAGGCAATACAGGCATGTTCCAGGGTTAAAGTTTGTCTATCAATTAAATTAATGCATTCAATACCAGCTTTAAGATCTTCATCTTTAATAATATTGGTTTTTTGGACGACCATTTGATAGATGTTGTCATCCTGCAAACATTCATAAGTTGCATTATGTAAATCTTCACGTTTTACTTTGCCAACTAATTGTAAAAAATTATTTAAGGTAATTTTTTGATTAGGTTTACTAATTTTTACTTTAGTAATAGCAGAATTAAAATCAATTTTTTCGTTAAAGATTAATTTTAAAGTTTCAATAGCTTCAGTATTAGATATTGAATCTGTACCAACCATATTTTGTAGCTTTAAGGCCTGGTTAATAATATCATCACTGGTAATGTAGCCATTAGTAATTAAAACTTCACCAATAGGTTTTTTTGTTATTAAGCCGATTTCCAGCGAACTAACTAATTGAGCCTCATTAATAATTCCGGCTAAAACTAGTAATTCGCCAATTCGTAAAGTATGACGTTTGGGTAATTGATAAAAGCCTTTTTCGATTAATACTTCTTCAATTGAGGAGCGGCGGTTACGGATTTCAGCTAAAGCTTCAATAGCTTGAGTTAAAGTAACTTTTTTGTCACGTACTAGGATTTGGGCATTAAGGGCAGCGGTTAAAATACTGTCGCTAAGAACACCACACAAAACGAGCATTCGCCCAAACGGCATACCGGTAGCCTTGGATTGTGTTAAGGCCGCTTCTAATTGATTAGCGGTTATTAGGCGAGAACCTATTAAAATATCACCTAATTTAACGCCATGGCTGTCATGAGCCGTTTCAATGTTTTGATAGCCGATACTGTCAAGTGCTTCTTTAACTGTAAGATTTTCAGACTTGATTTTTTTTATGGCTAAAGTAGCTTGATTAAAATCAATTTTGTCATGCCTGATTAATGTTTGTATTTCAATACTGGCTTTGAGGATCTTTTCATTTATATAGCCGGACATAACTAAGACTTTGCCAATCGGCATTTTAGTTTGATTGGCAATATTACAGGCCTCTTTTAAATCAGTTTGGGACAGCAAATTCCAAGAAATTAACAGTTCGCCGAGTCGGGTTTTATCAGAAAATTTAAGCTTGTCAGAAGATATTGCCATAAGTGTTAAATTAAAAAAACAAAATTAGTATTAAGGTATATAATGTTACTTCATTAAGTAAGTAATAATAAAGTAAATTTGCAAGTTATTAAAGAGATAATAATATTTTTTGATATTTGTTAGTATTTTTAGCGGTAAATTACAAATTACATTTATCTTATATTATATCAATTAATAATTAAGCTAATACTATTATATACAATTTTTCCCTAGGTATTAATATGAAAACAACAAATCCTGAACAAAATGTAGTTAAGACAACTACTTTGGTAGCTCAAGAACTAGCACAAAAACGTCAAAGTCTTAAATTGGGTAATTTAGCCAAATATGAAGCAAAATTAAAAGACGAAGGTAAATTATTTGTGCGTGACCGGTTAAAGGCTTTATTTGATGATGGTTTTGAAGTGGAAGATGGTATATTTGCTAATTGTCAAAGCAAAGACCTTCCTAGTGACGGGGTTGTAACTGGAATTGGTAAAATCAATGGTGCAAATGTCTGTTATATGGCTAATGATTCTACCGTTAAAGCTGGGTCCTGGGGAGCTAGAACGGTAGAAAAAATTATTCGTATTCAGGAAACCGCCCAAAACCTTAAATTACCCTTAATATATCTAGTAGATTCGGCTGGAGCTCGTATTACTGATCAAATTGAAATGTTCCCTGGCCGTCGGGGTGCTGGTCGAATTTTTCGTAATCAGATAAATTTATCCGGTTACATTCCCCAAATCTGTTTGCTTTTTGGCCCATCGGCTGCTGGTGGAGCTTATATACCAGCTTTTTGTGATATCGTTGTGATGAATAAAGGCAATGCTTCAATGTATCTAGGTTCACCACGTATGGCACAAATGGTTATTGGCGAAAAGGTAACTTTAGAAGAAATGGGTGGAGCCACCATGCATTGTAGCGTTAGTGGCTGTGGCGATGTATTGGTGAATAGTGAAATTGAAGCTATTGAATTTGTCAAGCGCTACTTGCAATTTATGCCAGCATCTTGTGCCCAAAAACCTTTAAAAATGCTGGCTACAGATATAAAACATTTTGAAAAATCTATTGAAAAAGTTATTCCTTACGAAGAAAATATTCCTTTTGACATGTTTGAAGTTATTAATCGGCTTATCGATAAAGACTCATTTTTAGAAATTAAAGCTTTATTTGCCAGCGAAATAATTACCGGTTTTGCTAGGTTAAATGGAGAAGCTATTGGTATTGTAGCCAATCAGCCTAAAGTTAAAGGTGGCGTTTTATTTCCCGATTCAGCCGATAAAGCCGCACGTTTTATTTGGCTTTGTGATGCTTTTAATATTCCATTACTTTTTTTGGCTGATGTACCAGGATTTATGATTGGTACTAAAGTTGAAAAAGCTGGTATCATTCGTTCGGGGGCTAAAATGATTTCAGCCGTATCAAGTGCTACGGTGCCAAAAATTTCAGTTATTGTGCGTAAAGCCTATGGCGCTGGGCTTTATGCTATGTGTGGGCCAGCCTTTGACTGTGATGCCTGTATTGCCCTGCCGACGGCCTGGATAGCTGTTATGGGGCCAGAGGCTGCTACCAATGCGGTTTACTATAATAAAATTATGGAATTGCCCGAAACTGAACGAGCTGACTATGTAAAACTAAAACGTGATGAATATCGCTTAGACGTTAACTTATATAAATTAGCTAGTGAAATGGTTGTGGATGATATTATTGAACCAATGCAATTAAGATCTGAATTAATTAAACGATATGAAATTTATCAAAGCAAAGAAGTTCCACGGCTAAATAAGAAAATTTCAGTTTTACCGGTATAAAGAGTTTTTTTAGTCATCTAAAAGAAATTGTTATCCCACAAAATGCCAATCCTGAAATTAAAGAAAAAGCCTTGCAAAATTTTGCTAAAGAAGCGCAACTCTTGGCTAAATTAGATCATTCAAATATTGTCAAAGTTAAAGATTTTTTTGTTGAGGATTTGCGTCAATATTTAATGATGGACTATGAAACAGGGCAAGATTTAAGATAACTAGTTAGCCAAAAGGGCTTAGTTAATGAACGTGATGCTATTGCCATAGGTCTAAAAATTGCTCTAGCTGTTCAATATTTACATAGTCTTGCGCCGCCAATTATTCATCGGGATATTTCACCGGATAATATAATTTAAAAAATAATGGTGAAATTTTAGTCAAAATAAACCAGTCTTAGATTCGACTTTAATCAAAGAAGACCCTAATATTAAAGGGGCGTTAATACCCAAGCTAGATACTTATGCCGAATTAATTAAAACATCCAATGAATTAAAAAATGTAATTAATAAATCTAATCTTGATGATGAGACCAAAGAATTATTCACTAAAAATATTAATGATATAAATATAGTAGCCAAAAATGATGGCGTTTATTCAAAATACGCTAATGTTTATGAGAATATTGCTAAATTAATAACTTTAAAACCAAATCATCCTTTAAATATAGCTGATGGGGAAACGTTAGCCAAATGTTTATTAAATGATATTAAAAATAGCCACGATATTAACCAAGGTATATTTCCCACGTGTACAGTAACAGCTTTACGTGAAAACTTGTTAATTAATCGCCCGGATATATTAGCCAAAATTGTAACTGACGCTTTTTTGAGCAATGGTAATATTGATGTGACCGGTAATCACATAAAAATTAATTTAGAGACGCTAAAACTAGATAAAAATGCCAACGATTGTAGTGAAAACTGGAATCTCAATTCTAAAATTAAAGGTAAAAGAGATTATTTGGGTCAAATTAGTGATAATGTATTAATGAATGTTATTATGCAAAACCGAGACCCTCAATTAAGATATGTTGAAAATAAAGATTTTAATGACAAAACACCATTTGAAAATTATATTCAAGGTTCTACTAAGAATCAATATAATGCAACACCGCCAAACACCTGTGAATTAAGCATTCTAGCCAGCGAGCTCAATGGCAATAGTACGAAGGTTTTAATGTATGGGCTAAATAATGATACATTTAACAATCTAATAACAATAAATAATCCTAATGACTTGCTGAAAGCTATCGAAGCCAATCCAGGTTTATTAATTGTTGTACATGCAAGCTGCCTAAAAGAAGACGAAAACGATAAAACTTTAAACCTAGTTAACGATGGTCATGTAATGACGGTTGTAAAATTAAATGATGACCATAAAACCTTTACGGTGTCTAATCAATGGGGCATTGAATCTGACCATAATTATACTTTAACAGAACTTTACAACGCTATAAAAGGAATAAAATAATGCCTTATTTTGATTTTAACTATAATCACTATATTAATGTTCGCCAGGAAATTACTACTAAAAAACTTCTAGCCCAAAACAACCCTAAAGCACAATTAGATTTATCCAATTTAAAATTAGATATAATTAAATCGGTTACAGTACCTGATATATGGCAGTTAACTAATATAGAAGAAGGTATAAATTGTAGTATCGGTTATAATCATTGGTACGTATTAAATTATGACTTAAAGGCTAATTCCAGCGTAAAGCTAGCAATCGGTCGTAATGGCTGTAGGTTTTTTGAAGATGATGCCAAAGAGTTTTATGATATATTAAATTTACCAGCTGATAAATTACCCCAACCGTTAACCCCAGACCAAGTAAATAGTGTAGGTATGCATTGTGCCCTGTTTGATGAAAATATGTGGTTTAACAAATATTCTAAACGAGGTCATGCAGCGACTATTTTTATCGCCTATGAAATTCATAAATTAGAAATAATTGAAGTAAATAATAAAAGAGTACTGTACTCTGAAGGTATTATCTATAATCGATTAAGGGCTGATGCAGACAGGAATATAAACGATGGTTATGAACCTGATATATACGTAGCGGAAATAATTATTCCAATCCAAGTTAAAGCTAAAGACGGCAAGCTTATTTTTAACAATGGTTCTGATAATGCTTCCTGCAATGAAATAGTATCGATTAAGGCTCCCTAT
>JAKAZS010000099.1 GCA_021815785.1 bacterium | reverse complement strand
AAATATTTAATTTTTAGGGGTAATTTAATTTTAGTTTTTAAAAGAAATTCATCATGTTTGTGAATTTCTAAAATTGTTAGGTTTGATGTTTTATCAGAATTCAGACTAGCTAAACAAATATAATTTTTATAATTTGCCATAAAATTATAAAAATTATTTAACTGATTAGGGTTAGTACAATTATTAGCTTCATCATATAAACCGTTACAATCAAGGTCACGATTGGCTCTTAATCTATCATTTATAATTGAATAATGAGATACGAATGTCTTGTCAACACCAGTCAAGGCGTAAACATTTTTATTGATGATTTTGCATGAGTCGATTCGACAATTTAACAAATACGAATAATTATTTATATTGTTAAGACAATTTTGAATATCTTCAAAATTAATCAGGTACAATAAATTTTTGCCTAAATTATCGACGATTACTAAAGCTAAAAGATTATTTTCAATATCAATGTTTAATACTGCGCTTACATCTTTTAAAGGTAATTCTAAGGATGAGATTACTTCTACAGCATTATTTTTAACAATAATTTTTTTAATATTATAACTATTTTCAGTACTCGACTGGCTAAAGACAATAAATTGATTATTTTTAAGCTGTTTAATATAAAGGATTTTAGTAAAGAGGTTATTATATTCGTTAATTACGCTAACATTATTTTTTCCTTTTAAAACAGCAGATAACAGGACGATTTGTCCAGATGAACTAGCAATCAGCCATAAATTATTATTTATAATGAAAAAATAATCTAAAGCAAAACCATGAGGCCATTTTATAATACCAAACTGAATAAAAGGCATTAAACTAATATTTTTTTTACGCGCCCACACCTTATCGATATGACAAAAAAGTAGACTTGCAATCGTTATATCTTTTAAAAACTGCCGACGATTAATATTTAACATTTAAGCCTAATTCAACCTTCCTAAAAATGATGAAATCATTTGTAAAAGTAAAATTGCAATCATCGGGGTAATGTCAATATTACCAATCGGCGGAATTAAATTACGAAATGGTGCAAGGAATGCTGAAACTATTTTATCCAAAGTCCGAAAAGGCTGTTCTTGCCAATTTATTCCGGAAAACCAGCTCAGTAAACACCAAATAAAAATTGATATATTCAACAATTGTATTATATGACTAACTAGCGATATCAGTAAATTCAAGTATTTAACTCCTACTATTTAAGTAAATCTAATTTATATATTTGCTCATCAAGAGTAAAAAAACAATTATGTTAATGTAATCTATATAAATATAACAATAACAGTAATATATATAATTTTAGCACTTATTAGATTTATTTGAAAAGATGGTTAATAACAATCAGTTTATACCTAGTGATGAATATAAATTTATTAACTATCTAAGTGCTAATTTAGATAGTCAATATATTGGTGATGATTGTGCCTTGATTGACAACAACTATTTAATCACTTCAGATTGCCAAATTGAAGGCACGCATTTTAGCCTGGATTATGCTAAACCATACGAAATAGGCTTAAGACTTGTTTATGTAAACATTAGTGATATAGCGGCTATGGGTGGGATTCCTAAATATATTCAAATCATGTTAAATGTCCCAGAAAAATTATCGCAATATTTTCTTAAACAGCTATATCAAGGAATTATCGATGCTTGTAAGAAATACAAAATTAAAATTACCGGTGGTAATATTGCAAAAAGTAACTATAATTTAGCGTTAAGCGCAACTTTAATTGGTCTAAAACATGACTTAGGAATTGCTACCCGTAACCATTTTAGGCCAGGCTATGACATAGTGGTAACTGGTGATTGTGGTTTAAGCCATACGGGCTTATGGCACCTTAACAACATCGGTCGTAATCCTCGTTTAAATTCAGTAATTCGTCATTTACAGCCAATTCCTCGCTTGGCTGAAGCCTGGATATTATTAGCAATGACTAATGCTAAATTAGCATTAATTGACACTAGTGATTCAATTTATGAGACTTTAGGGCATATTTACCAGGCTAATTCTTATGGAATTAATATAAATGTTGACAATTTACCCCTAAATCATGAAACGTTTACCTATGCTCAAATGGCTAATTGTAATCCTTACGCTTGGGCTTTATATGGTGGTGAAGATTATGAGTTATTAGCCTGTATGGAAGCAAATCTTTATCAAGATATTAATAAAGCTTTAAAAAAACAAAATTTTCTCATACAATTAAACAAGATTGGGGAAGTAACTAAAAATAATTCGTTTGACCTCAATGAAAGTAAATTATTAAAAAAAGATAAGCAGTCGATATCTTTTGAACACTTAAAATAATTCACTTAATTTTAATATAAGGATAAAAAATGTTTATTGATAATCATTTAGCTACGATTTTAGACGGTCAAAAACTAAGCCTGTTAGTTCAGGAAGAATTAAAAGCCAAAATCAACGAAAAAATTGCTTTAAATTATCGTAAGCCTAGTCTTGACGTTATTCTTGTCGGTGACAATCCTGCTTCTCAAATATATGTTCGCAATAAAATCAAAGCCTGCCTTAACTGTCAAATCAATGGAAATGTTCATAATTTTGCTAAAGATGCAAGTTTTTTTGACATTAAAGCCAAAATAATCGAACTAAATGAAAATCCCCAATGTGATGGTATCCTTATTCAATTACCATTACCTAAACATCTGCCAAGTCAAGAGATTTTAAGCCTGGTTAACCCAGACAAAGATGTTGACGGATTACATCCTTACAACTTAGGACTATTGCTTAACGATAATCCTAATTTATATCCTTGTACTCCATACGGCATTATGACTTTATTAAATCATTATAATATTCAATTAGAAGGCAAATTAGCTTGTGTCATTGGTCGATCTAATTTGGTTGGCAAACCCATAAGTTTGCTGTTATCCAAGCAGAATGCAACCGTTACTCTCTGTCATAGTAAAACTCCCGACTTAGCAAAAATAGCTCGATCGGCTGATATATTAATAGTTGCTATTGGAAGATCCAATTTCGTAAATCATGAATTTATTAAAAATGGTGCCTGTGTTATTGATGTTGGCATAAATTATATTGCGGATAATTCCGGTAAAAATAAAATTACCGGAGATGTCCTTTTTAATGAAGTGAGTAAAATAGCCGGCTTTATAACACCAGTTCCTGGCGGAGTAGGACCAATGACTGTATCAATGCTGCTTAAAAATACTTTCAAAGCATATGAAAAGAATCTCAGTCTCAAATAAAAAATGTAGTTAAACCCAATGAAAATAACTCAGTCTTAAATAACAAATATGCTTACCACAACTAACCAAAATACCGTAAACTTACCGCTCTGGTCAAAACTCGTAATTGGTTTTGTCTTAGCCTGTACAGTAACATTGTCGACACTGATGATTTTCTGGATGGCTAAAGCGCCTAAAGAAATTAAAAATATCAAAGATTTGAGTAATGCTCCAGCTATTGCTAATTCATTAGCTCAATTTAATGATACTCTTTCTAGTGGCTATAAAATTGACCTAGCAATTAGTTTTGGTCCATATAATGTGCTTGAGTTTATAAATGATAAATTATCCGAAAAAATAGTAATTTTCTGGAGCGATCTTAAGGTAGATCTCCAGAATAAATTACAAAGTTCATATAATATTGGTCTTTCAACCCCAGCATATCAAGCTAAATTTATCAAAAAATTAAGTGAAGGCAGTTTAAATGTTGCCAATGAAAAAATGTTTTATATAATTGGCACGCTTGAAGATATTAATAGTCGAAAACAATACCCTGGCTTAGTTGGTTGTATTAATTTAACTAATAAAAATCGAATTATTACTCTATACGCCTGTCAGGATCATAATCAAACATTTGATTTAGAATCATTCCAACAATTTTTAAAATGTATTGTGAAATTTAATTATAATAAAAAATAGTCAATAAAGGAGATAAATATGTCGCAACATACACAAGATACAAGTTTAGGCTGGATAAAGTTTTTCTTTATCTGTTTTTTTCTCGTAGTTTTTGGAATTGGTATTTATGCTGCCTTTAACTATAAGGCTAATCCGCCAGTGCAAACTCAAAGTAGTGGTCATTAGAATTTAAAATGGTATCATGCGAAGTTATTAATATCGGTACTGAATTATTACTTGGTGATATTTTAAATACTAATTCAAGATTTCTATCCGTTGAATTAGCTAAACTTGGAATCGATTTATACTATCATATTAGCGTTGGTGATAATAAAGTAAGAATTATGGACACCATCAAAAATTCGCTTTATCGTTCCAATATATTAATTATTACCGGTGGACTTGGTCCAACTCCTGATGATATTACCGTTGAATCTATTGCTGAACTTTTTAAGGAAGACCTTATTAGCGATGATAAAATCGTTGAAGATTTAAAAAGATTTTACACAAAAGTAAATAGACCAATCCCAGAATCAGCATATCGGCAAGCATTAAAACCCAAAACTGCTCAATTACTAAGTAATGATGTTGGTACTGCCCCAGCCTTGTTCTATGACTTAAGTAAAATCCCAGCTAAACAAAGCCTAATTGCTAATGATTCACCGAAAGTAATTCTTGCTTTTCCAGGAGTACCTAGTGAGTTGTACTATTTATGGAATAAGTATGCCATATCAATTTTAAAAGAATATTCACACAAGGTAATTTTATCAGACAATTTAAAACACTATGGCCTAACTGAAAGCGCCTTGGCAGAATTATATAATGACCATTTAGCTTGTCCTAATCCAACTATGGCTACATATGCTAAAGAAGGAGAATGTGAGCTTAAGGTAACCATTAAAGCAGATAATCTTGCTACTGCCCAAAATCAAATTGATTTAATTAAGGAAATGGTAAAAGCTAAAAGTGGGCAATTCTACTATGGCAACAATAATGATACGTTAGAATCAGTATTGGCAAATTTATTAATTAAGCAAAATTTGAGTTTAAGTATTGCTGAATCATGCACCGGTGGCTTAGTAAGTAGTAAAATAACTAAAATAGACGGCATATCTCAAGTTTTTAAGGCCGGTATTGTTTCCTATAGCAATGAAGCTAAAATGAATCTACTACATGTAAACCCTGACACCTTAAACAATTATGGAGCCGTAAGTAAGCAATGCGCCGAAGAAATGGCTATAGGAGTTGCTAAATCTACCAATACTCAAATTGGTCTAGCCATAACTGGTATAGCTGGTCCAACTGGAGAAAGCCTTGGTAAAAACATTGGTTTAGTTTATTTTGCGCTTTATCACAATAATGAGGTCAATTCTTTTAAAATCAACTTTCTGCCATCACTAACTCGATCTCAGATTCAGGAACGGTCTGCCAAAGAAGCTTTAAATATAGTAAGAATATATTGTTTAAATTTAAATAATGGTAATAAACATGCAAATTCGTAAATCATTCACCTTAAAGGAAGCAAAATTACTTATTCCTGAAATCAGAGAATTACTTATAAATATTAATTCTCGATTAGATGATTACATCTATAAAATTGACAATTTAAAAATACAATATTATAAAATTGCCAATGAAACTGGACTAGAAAATATTAAATTAAGTTCAAGTCGATTTGATTTAAATTACTTAGATCAGGAAAAACTTAAGGAATTGTTTAATGAGATAAAATTTTACGAAAATATTTCTAAGGCTGAAGTTATTGAAGTTGTTGAAAATATTATGGATCGAGGCATTATTTTACGAGATTTACGTACTGGTCTATTAGATTTTCCAGCCTTTGATCAAAATTTACTGTATTATCTTTGCTGGCGAATTGAAGAAGATGATATTCATTGGTGGCATACACGCAGTGAATCATTTATAAATCGTAAGCCAATCGCAAGTCTAATTGAATTCATTTAAAAACGTTATTCTGTTTCAGCATTATTGGAATTAGACTTGTCAAGCCATTTGATAAATTTATCATAACCTAATTTATCATAGCGTTTTTTGATGAGGTGGATTAATTTATTCATTAAATCCTTTTCTCCTAAAGCCAGACTAATTAGTTTAAGCTCACCATCAATATTTTTTAATTTCCAAATAATTTCATCACTTTCATTATTTAATTTTAAAATACTTTTTACATAAATCTCATCATCAACTTTAATTTCGTTATTTATAACTAGTTTTCCTTTAGAAAATAATTTATGCCAACGTGGGTAAAATTTTGACTCAATCATTTTTTCAAAATTAGCAGTATATTTATATTTTTGATTATTATTAAGTTTTTCCCAATTGATACTACCAATACTTTCTTTGGCCATAAGTTGATAAGCAATATATCGAGCGGTTTCAATTCTAAGCTTGGTCTGTAATTGATTACCATTCCACATCGAAAATACCGTTACTAAATGATCAACAACTTCTTTACCAGTTGTAAATGCCAAGACCGGAATAATATTACAATTGAATAATAAAATCAGCAAAATAAATGATCGCAGTAATTGTTTAAACATAATTTATAAAACTGCCTGTTTTTTGTTGAGTAACATATAAGCTATCGACATCGAAAGCACTGCCCATATTAGTAGAACTATAATATCATAGGTAAAATTAACTGGCACATTTAACATTACCCCTTTAAAAGCTTCACTCGAATAATACATAGGTAATAATTTGGCTGCCAATTGTTCACCATAAGAAGTAGCCTCAACGGGAATAATTATGCCACTTACAAACATCAAACTAACCCCAAGGATAGTTACGGTCATCGTGTAAACCCTGATTGTTTTAAGAATACAGGCAAACGTTAAACCAATTGAAGAAAAACATAGCATCGATATTATCGTAACAAAAATTATGCCCCAGAAATTATTACCAAGGGTAAATCCACATAATAATGAAGTTATACATAAAGAAAGCCATAAAATAACGCTAGCTTCAAAAGTTACCGTTAATGACTTGGCAATTAAGACTGATTTTAAACCATTAGGTACAAGAATAATTTGGCGATAGGTTTTATCGGTCCATTCATAAATCCAAGAAAAACCAATATTCATTGATGCCAACACATAACACATATATGCAGCTAAACCAGGGGTTACAAAATCGCGTAAAGTAAAATTGCCGGGAAATAAACTAGCTGATTTAATTGGCAAAGAAAGATCTGAAGATTTTTGCGTTAAAACAGCCAGGAGCCCCATCGATATTTGATCATCAATTAAAGGATTATTGCCTTCGGTAATAATTTCAACAGTATCTTCGAGTAAATTTTGGTTTACATAGGCTAAAGCAACAATTTTGTGATGGGCCAAATCTTCTTTAGCTATATCAAAATTATTATAATTTATGACTTGAAACCGACTGGTTTGATCTAAATGTTTACTTAGCGAACTTATATGACTGGGATCATAAAGACCAAAAGGCATATGAGTAGCTCCAGCAATCGTATTACCCACTACAGCAATTATTAAAATACCTAATAATATGCTAGCCATAAAATACATGGGACGCCTGGTCCATTGAACAATATCTTTTTTCATAATTGCTAATATTTGATGTATCATATTTTTAAATTTCATCCATAGAAGTTATAGCAATAAAGACATCTTCAAGATTAGGTTCAATACTGGAAAAATGTGTATACTCAATATTATTTTCATTCAAAAACAAATATATTGAATTAAAAAAATCTTTTAATTTGGTATTACGAGGCAGCTTTAACATAATATGATCCTGTAAATCATCATGTAAAATTTCACAGTCATGAATTGTTTTAAATTTACCAAATAAATCTTTAAAATTTACTAAGTTTTTTTTATCAGCAAATTTAATTAAAACATTGGTAACAGCATGAATTTTGTCACGAAGGTAATCAATACTACCTTCAACTACTAATTTCCCCAGACGTATAATACCAATTCTATTTGATAAAGCCTGAGCTTCATCCAAATAATGGGTTGTCAATAAAATCGTTATACCTTGTTCTTGTAGTGATTTTAATGTTTGCCAGATTTGTCGGCGCGATTTAGGATCAAGACCTACAGTTGGTTCATCCATAAAAAGAATTCTGGGATGATTTAACATAGCCATAGCAATTGTTAATTTCCGCTGCATGCCACCAGAATAACTACCAACTAAATCATTAGCTCGATCCAAAAGATTGGCATCAATTAATAATTTTCGAATACGATCAATAAGTTCATTTTTTTTAATACCATACATTTGCCCCATAAAGTAAAGGTTTTCAAAAGCTGTAAGTTCTAAATATATTGAGACATCCTGGGAAACAACTCCAAATACACCTTTGATTTTTTCCGGGTGTTTTAAACCGTCTAAATTATCAAGATAAAAACTACCACTACTAGGCTTAATTAAAGTAGTTAACATATTTATTGTGGTAGTCTTGCCCGCACCATTTTCCCCTAATAAAGAATAAATTTCACCAGGATAAATTTCGATATTAAGCTTATCTACCGAAATTCGATTATCATATCTTTTAGTCAGATCAACAATTTTAATACTTGGTTGAGAAATGTTTTTATTTAAATCCATTTGTTGTGAAGGGAACCTGTCAAGAGAGAAAAGTGAATAAATTAATATTTGGTGGCAATTACCACTAAATTGTATAAGTTTACGAAATAAGTATTAAACATCAAAATTTAATTATAATCCAGGTTCTTATATAAGATTGACCAAAGTAGCGAATTATTTAACAAAATGGTGCAAAGTTTTGCGTTGCTCCACAAACTTTTAAAATAACTTCAATTCGTGAAATTTTAAAAACTTTATAAATATCGGGCGGAA
>JAKAZS010000098.1 GCA_021815785.1 bacterium | reverse complement strand
AGAACTTACGATACTATAGCTACAGAAATGACCAATATACCACAAGATACTGAGAAATTTTTAGTTCGACTTTTAAAAACTGAAATTGACAGACGCGATACTAATTTGCAAAATCGTCGATTAGTTTCAGCTAAATTTTCAGGCTACAAGACAATTGAAAATTTTGATTTTAATGAAATTAAAAGTCTAGACAAAAATTTAATTCTACAGTTACGAGAAGGTTCGTATATTCAGGAGAATAATAATATTATATTTGTTGGTGACCCTGGTACTGGTAAAACGCATCTGTCAATTGATTTTGGGCTACAAGCTTGTAGGCTTAAATATAGCGTAAAATTTTATAAGGCTATAGATCTAGCCAACATTCTTTTAGAGCAAGCTAATCATAATAATATTCAAAATTATATTTCATATTTGTCTAAAATTGATCTGTTGATATTAGATGGTTTCGCTTCAATTCCTTTTTCGAAAATAGCCGCAGATTATTTATTTCAAATTATCGAAAATCGATATGAAAAAAAATCAACAATAGTATCAACCAATGTGGATCTTGACAAATGGGTGAGTACGTTTAATTTTTCTTCGCCAATTACTAATTTGTTAGATCATTTAATTCATCATTGTCATATTATTAATATGAATGAAGAAAGTTTTAGAGTTAAACAACAATTACGAAAATTAAAAACTACTTGCTGAATATTTTATATTAGCACTTGACGTCGCTACGCACTTCTTTTTATATAAGGCGACGACTCGTTAGACGGCATAAACACAAAAGTTGAGCGTCGTCGCCTTTTTGTTAATTTTAGCGTAGCCGTCAAGTGGGCTAGTTGCGCCCCGCTGCACTGCGTTTGCGGCTCCCTGTCTTTAATTGTAGCCTGCGGCATAAACGGTTTCCCTCCCAAGCTAAAGCTTGGGTCCCTCCCATTTATTCCTCGGCCAATTATATAACCTAAAGGCTCAAAGCTCACTCCGGCATAAATTAAATGAACCTAGTCAAAATTCAAGTTTGGTGTAAGCCTGATTAAAGCACATAAACTATTAAATCGGTTTAATAAAAGTGGTATACAATTACTTTGCCAAATGGCCTAAATTTAATTTGCCAAAAACACGCAGGCTACATTAAAGGGCGCCCCACAAGCGAAGCGCTGTGGGGCGCTAGCTACGTAACCGTCCCAGCAACTCCATATAGATACTTAAATAATTAGCTGTTAAATTTTTGACTTAAAAGCATAACATGAGGTCAAAAACAAGCAAATTTATTATTTGCAATATAAGGCTTTTCTTAGCTTAGATGATAATGTTAATTTGCTATAAGGAATAATAATTTTTTGTATTCCATGGCTAAAGGAAATAATTTCATTAGGATTAAAATAAATAACCAGACTGTTATGAGTAATTTGAAAATTGTTAATATTGGTATCATAAATTGATTCTTTTAAAGTTGTATGTGAAAATTGATAATTGGCTTTAATAAAATTATTTAAAATTTCCTGATAACAATAATTATGAATAAAGCTTAAATAATCAAAGTCAGGACTAAAGCAGTCTGGTAAAAGGAGTTTTTTTTGATTGTTAAGATAGTAATTAAACGATATTATCTTAGGGCAGTTAACATGAATAGTTGGATATTTTACTTCATCAATTATTAGAGTGAAACTTAAAATGTTTCCGGTATTATAAATAGTATGATAATTTAGGTTAAAATAGGAAGAATCGCGGATATTTTTTTGTTTAAAGCCATTAGTTTTGGCTTTAAGATGTCTTAAATAGGTATTTTTCATTAATTTAATACAATCATCTATGTCATGATTTACCTTAATTAAAGGCAAAGCTATATTATAATAGTGGGGATAGGTTAATTTTAAATTGTATTTTGTCTCACCACATTGTTGATTTGTGATTTGGATTGTGCTAGCTTGACAGATTGTAGCCATTAACCAAAATACTAGAAGCGTTATAGTTTTAAAAATATGCGGATGGTTTATCCGCCAATATTTAACTATAAAACCATTTGTATGGAGTTTTTTTAGGTAGGGTTTATTAATATTGTCTGTTTTAGAATAATTAAATGCAGGTTTTTCCATAATCAGCTATTAAATATTGATATTGAATTTGAACTATTATTGGTCATTATTTTAAAATGTTTAAAATCTCTGGTCGTAGATATTTTTTGAGGGTTTTAATAGCAATGTTGGCTTTTTGAATACCCATGAAATAGGGAAAAACCTCATATTCATTGAAGTAAATAATTAATTGAGTTTTGGTTAAGCTGAAATTTTTAAAAGTTTTATTTTTTGCTTCAATTAATGTTTTAATAGTATTTATATTAAGTGTTTTCTCTTTAGCTAGCTGTTTAGCTAAATCAGTAGCGGTTAAATTTTTTATTATGGTCAAGTAATTCGATTTAGGTATAAAACAATTTTGAAAACTTAAAAGTTTATCGTCAGCAAGAGTATAATTAAAAGTAGTTACGTTGTCACTTCCATGAGCCGAGCCATAAACTGAGTTGGTTGAATATACGGCCAATGAGATAAAATTTGAGGTTTGATAGTCAATATTATATGATATGTTTAAGCTTGAGTTTTGGTAGACTTCCGAAGTGTTTTTCTGGGGATAATCGTAATTTAGGCATTTAAGATAAAATGATTTCTCTTGATTAATTAATTTAGTTATTGCAATGTTTAATTTTGAAGGTATACTAATTTGAGGGTATTCAATATCGATGTTCATTTTTTTGTTCATTAATGTATTATTTTTAACACAAATTGATTTAGCCAGGAGATTTTGGCTGTTAAAGCTAATTATTAAGTAAACAATGGGGTATAGCTTAAATATTTTTTGAATCATATTAGTTATGTTTGGGTAATTTGTACTATAAAGAATAATCGCTAATCGTAAGAAATGTGCCAAAGATAAAAGAAATCTAATTATCAGCCAAATAGCTAAAAAATATTTAATTTTTCCTTGCTTATTTTAAATTTAGACCTATACTGGCATTATAGGTTATTGAGAAGTAGATGATGTTAAACTCCAAAATCAATATTTTTAATTTTATTGTACCGCTATTAATAGCAACTCATATAGTTAACCAAAGCCCTAATTCTTATCATGTTCAAACTACTGAATCAGTAAATATTGCGCGGAACATATCTTTGCCAAGAGGCGATTGTCAAGATTTGAAAACCACTAAGACTCGCCATTTGATGTTAACTGGTGGAGCTTCGGCTTTTACTTTTTAATTGTCAAAAATTTTTTAAAGCCTTATAAAATTAACGTATTACTTTAGTATAATGTTAATTCTATGTGTTAAACATAGGGTAATGTTTTTTTAGTTAAACTTTTTTTGATGCAGTCTAAATCTTCTACGATATTATTAGTAAAACCTGAGTTTTTAAATCAATATAAAGATTATCTTGATCAATTTCAATTGGCTGAAATTCCTATTTCGGCCGTTAATAAAATTGATTTGGTTGAAACGATTATTAAAGATTCAAATACTAAAGTTCTAGTTGCTCATAATAATATTTTAAATAATGATTTTACTTTGTTTCAACAGATTAAAGTAGTTAATCCTGACATAATTAATATTTTACTCGTTGATAAGGCGGATATTTCAATTGAGGATAAAATTACTCAAGGCTTTAAGCAAAACTTAATAGATCTTTATTTGACATTACCCGCAAGTAATCTTGAATTGATTAGTCATTTTAAGCAAATTTCTCATGCTATTCACGGTGTATGTAATAGTCGTAAAGTGGTTGAAAATCATAATAATTTAGCGCACAATCGCTTACCGGTTCAATATGTAATTGAGGCTTTAAGCTGTGCCCTTGATGCTAAATGTGGTTATACGGCTGGCCATAGTCTTAGGGTTGGTAAATTAGCGGTGTTTATTGGTAAAGCTTTAAATTTGCCTGATGCTGATTTGTTTTATTTGGGATTGGGTGGCGTTTTGCATGATATTGGTAAAATTGGCGTTCCGGAATCGATTCTTTGGAAGGAATCAGGTTTAGATGTTACTGAAAAACAGATAATGAATTTGCACCCAGTTACTTCGGCGCACATTGTTGAAAATTTAAAAATGTTGGATAAAGTTAAAGATTATGTTTTACATCATCATGAATTCATTGATGGAAGCGGTTATCCAGCTAATTTGATCGACGAAGAAATACCTTTAGGATCAAAAATTATTTTGGTGGCTGATGCTTATGATGCTATGACATCAGATCGACCCTATCGTAAGGCCATTGGTCATAATTTAGCCGTAGCTGAACTTAATAAATTTAAAGGTAAACAATTTGATATTAAAATTGTTGATTGTTTTCTTAATGCTATGAATAAAATACCTGATTTTAATGTTGATGATTTGCCTTTAGACTTATTTAAAGAAAATTTTTAATTTCTTGGGTTAATTCTTCCGCTTTAATTGTAAGTGGTTTGGCCTTAAATGAAGCATTTGCGGGTAAAAGTTTAAGTGGATCAGTTGGTCCAAATAAAGCGATGAGTTTTTTATTTAGGCCACAAGCAATATGCATTGGAGCTGAATCTAAACAGATAAATAAAGAACTTAAGTTTAAGAGACTAATAAAACTTTTAAGTCTTAATTGAGGATTATAGATAATTTTAAAGTTACTACTGGTTTTGATCTGGGTTTGTAAGGCTAAAATAATATCACTATCTTCAGGACCACCGGTTAAGACAATTTGATATTGTTGAAATTCGTTAATGAGATTGTTAATTAACCCAGGCCAGTTGTTATAAGTCTTAATGATGCCTTTTTTTAAAGATAATTTACTGGTGCCAGGATGAATTAGAATAAAAGGTTTATTGGTTAAATGATTATCCTGAAGTATTTGATTGTCAATATTGGTTAAATGTATTTCCGGCCTTAGTGATAGCTGCGGCTTGGCACCAAGACTTTGAGCTAATGAATAATACATAAGTCCTGCATATTGATTTTGGTTTAGCTTGGCTTTATGGGTTAGGAGTAGGTTACTTACAATATTGCAATTGAAACCCACTCTAATTGGTATTCCTGATAAAAATAATAACAGGGCGACTAGTGGTGATGAGCCGGAAGATATGACCATATCATAGCTGTTAGCGCGTAAAAGTCCAAGCAAATCCAGTAAATCTCTAACGAGTAAGGGTTTCTTTTTGATGTCAAAAGTTAGAATTGAATCAATTAAATTAGTTAATTCGGCTATACCACTAGATCTTGGCTCAAGAATTAAAGTTAGTTTAGAATTTGGATATAAGGTTTTAATTGATTCTAACGTTGGTAGAAATAAAATTTCATCGCCAAGACCGCCAAAATTTAAAACGAGGATTTGTTTCATTGTGTTAAGGGAAAGTTGTTTACAACTTGGTAATAATTTTTATCATGATAATTTAAGAGGTAAAATGCATATACTGTAAATACGCATTGGGCTAAAGTTTAAAATTTTTAAAATTGATTTTAGGAAAATCATTGAAAATTAATTAATATTTTACACATTAAAGTACATATTAACTATAAGAGAATATATTATCTTAAAATGTCGGGAAAAACTTTTACTTGGTCTTTAATTTTTATCATTGCCGCTTTAATTGGGATAGCTGGTGGTTATTTTTATACCAATTTTACTAATCCTGATCTTTTGCCGCCAATGTTGCGACTGGGTGGGCTCAAAGAACCAGCAACAATTTTGGTTATGGGTACTGATGTCGTCTATAGTCTGGCTGGTCGTAAAAACATTGCTGACAAGACAGCGTTTAACGGGCGCTCTGATACTATGATTTTAGTAAGGTTCGACCCATTTCGTAATACGATAACCGCTTTATCGATTCCGCGCGATACTTATGTAATAGTTCCGGGATTTGGTCATCAGAAAGTGAATTCAGCTAATGCCTTAGGTGGTCCAAGTTTAGCGATGCAAACGGTAAGAAATCTGTTAAACGTGCCTATTGACCATTATGTTGTGTTGAATTTAGCTGGGTTGGTAAAAGCTGTAGACATCATTGGTGGAATAACGGTTCAAATCCCCAAGCCAATGAAATATATGGATTGGACGGCTAAACTTAAAATTGAGTTAGAACCAGGTTTTCACACATTGACTGGTAATCAAGCTATGGGTTTTGTGCGTTTTCGCCATGATGCATTAGGTGATATTGGCCGTGTGCAAAGACAACAGTTATTCATGCATGCAGTTTTAATTAAATTAGCTCAGCCTGAAGTATGGACTCATTTACCGCAATTAATTGAATTAGAAAAACAATATTTGTTAACCGACATGGATTTTTCGGATATTTTAGGCTTAGCTAATTTTGCACGCGGCGTTCCCAAAAAGAATTTTATGTTGTCAATGCTTCCCGGTAATTTTTCCGGAGATGGAAATTGGCTTGCTGATCGTCAAAAACTTTATGACATTAATGCCTGGTTTTTAGGATCGTATCAGACTAATACCGTTAATCGTAATTTTAGGGTGGCTATTGAAAATGCTAGTTCAACCCCTCATTTGGCTAGTAAAGTATCAAGTTATTTACGTAGTAAAGGTTATAACACTTATATTATCAATAATGATAATTTTGATAAGACTAAACCTTTGGTAAAATCAAAAATAATTGCTCAAAAAGGCAATCCGCAAGAAGCCTTATTAGTGTTAAGTGATTTGAATAATCAAGGTTCAATCGTAAACGCTTCGATTGGTGATTTAGACGCGTCAGTAACTATCGAAGCTGGCGAAGATTTAGCTAAAATTGTCCAGAGCGAAGAATAAATTGTTTTAACTATTTAAAATTCAAAATTATTGAATGCTTAGTTTAATTGTGCTAGTTGCTTTATAAGTGGTTGGCATAAGTTGATAAATAAATTTTTGGTTGAGAATTAGGTAAATAACTTTTTCGTTAAGCTAAATTAGCTAGTTAAAAATACTAGTTGTTAGTAGAGCTGCGCGAATGTTTAAATATGGTAATTTTACTAATATTAATCACCAAAAGTAGGTTAATAATTTTTGCGACATCATAAAATAGCAATTTTTGTTGATTTAATTTGCAAAAATGTTTTGAATTTATAGTTCAATTTATTAGGATGTAAAGTATAATTTTTTATTTTTTATTTCTAAGGAAAGCGCTAATTATTTAATTTTTTGACTTCAACTGTAAGCAAACAACCCCAAATATTTTGGGCAAAAAGATAAGGAGAATTGTTATGAATACGAAAAGTCACAATTTCATGTTTGGTTTTTTGATGGCAGTCGTTTTGACCTTTGTTGCAATCGGACAAGCTAATGCAAGTACGCCAAGTTTCTCGAGTGTTCGTGGTATGGTCGGCGGATCTAGCGCAAACTATAATAACCACGCCGCTGTAATTAATCGTGTTGGTTATCGTGGTGGATATGCTGGCGGTTATCGTGGTGGATATGCTGGCGGTTATCGTGGTGGATATGCTGGCGGTTATCGTGGTGGATATGCTGGCGGTTATCGTGGTGGATATAATGGATGGTTTCCGCACAATGTTTTTGGTGATCGTGATTTTAACCATTATTATTGTGATTCTTATGGCCGTTACTTTTATTTCTTCAATGGTGGCTGGAATCCTCTGCCTTGGTATTTTTGGAGCATAATTAATAGCTATGGCTATCTGCCCTACAGCTATTATAATTATGTACCGCCAGTCTACTATCAACCGGTCTATCCTTATGGATATTATCCTTACTGATAGATGGTTTTTTTGAAAATAGAGGTTCGCTACGAGCCTCTATTTTTTTTTGTTTATTTATACTATCTAATATAATAGATAAGATTAATCTTTAAATAGCACAATTATGTAAAATATAAATTTATTTAGATGAAATTTAAAATTTTGTTTGTATTTTTACAAATACTCTTGAATAATATATTGAGGAAACCTCATTGGCTATTGACATTTAAGGACTTAACATGAATTATGACCAGGCATTGAAATATTTACAAACTTTGCCCGACATGGAAACCGGAAACCATCAAACCCGACTGCCTAATATGACTTTAGGTTCAATGATGGCTTTGTTAGAAAAGCTTGACAATCCACAGCTTAACCGAACCACTATTCATATTACGGGTTCTAAAGGTAAAGGTAGTACCGCTTATTTTTTAGCTAATATTTTAAAAACGGCCAAACTAAAAACTGCATTGTTTACCAGCCCTCATTTGTCAAGTTATCTGGAGCGGTTTCAAATTGATTTACAGCCAATCAGTCCTCAATTATTTGCGGATACCTTAAGTGAAATAAAACCATTGTTAGATATTGAAATGGCCAAAAATGACCGATCGTTATCGACATTTGGGGTTTTAATTTTAATGTTTTTTCAAATGGTAAAAAATGTTTCGCCAAAAATTGATTGTCAAATTATTGAAGTTGGTATAGGTGGTAGGTATGATGCTACAAATGTATTTAATACTAAAGATATTGCCATAATTACGCCGATTAGCCTTGAGCATACTGAAATCCTTGGTAATACAATTACCGAAATTGCTAGTAATAAAGCTGGAATTATAACCAAAAATTGTTCGGCCATATTAGCGCCGCAAAAAGATTCGGCCGTAGCTACGGTCATTTCCCGTAAGTGTTATGAAGTTGGTGCTGACTTTATTGAATTAGGAAAAAAGTATAAAATTGTTTCAGTTGCCAGTAATATTAATAGTCAAAGCTTTCAAATTGTTCCTACAAAACCACGTGATGCTGCCCCGGAATTTGAGTTTGAGCTTTCAATGAATGGTATTCATCAGCAG
>JAKAZS010000097.1 GCA_021815785.1 bacterium | reverse complement strand
TCCAGGGCAAGTGAGTGCTCAAATTATCGCCATACAGGCCTTTGACGCTAATAATGGTTACGGGATTTATAATGATGCCAGTATAGTTTCGAATGACTTTATTTTCCTCACTGCTTCACAATCTGCCTACATTGCTCAAGCAGCCACCAATGCATTAATGACTGCTCCCAATATCGCTTTAGTCACTGGAGGTGGAGCTATTGGTGCTGGCAATCAGTTATTATTAAATAGTGGTTTAGTAGCAGCTTCAACATCCAGCGCTACAGGTTTTGTTAATATCTATGATGAAGCTGCCAATTCAGGAATTTTTGGCGGACAATCAGGAACCAGTTTCACTTTTAATACGAATGGAAATTTAACAGTATTTGGTTCAATTGGCACTGGAGCTCAAACCAGTATAGCCAACAGCAATATTAATCTAACCGCTAATGGAATCTTAAAATTAGGAAATACTACTGGCATAGATTTAACCACTAATAATGGTGGTATTGTTTTACAGAATAACAATACCACAGCTGGAGCTATACAATTTGCAGCCAATGATTTAATCCTAACTAAATCCACTTCAACTAGTTCTGGCTACGTCGTATTTAATATCGGTACTAGCAGTCAGACTAATACCACTAATCCTGATCCGGCTAATATAACTGTACAAACTGCTGGCAGTGGAAAAGTATACTTTGGCAACAATGGTATTGCCTCTACAGCACCAGGTAATGTCTTATTTGCTGATGGGCAGAATATTGTCTTTAATACGGGTTCATTAGCTGGTAGCGCTATTACTTTAGGCGGTAATGATAAGATTACGGCGGACCCACCAATAGTTAACAGCCTAAATCAAGTTAATACCAGTATTAACTTAAACAATATCCTGGTATCAATTCCCACTATAATTAATACTAATGAATTTAATTCAGTGCAAAATGTATTAATTAATAATCAGGCTGGTCAATATCTAATTGACAATTCCAGAATTGAAAATACAACTAACATATATAATGAGAATACACAGTTGACTGAAGAAAATGAATTAGTTGATAATACTCAATTCTTAACCCCAATTAGTTACAGTCAAATCACCTTAAACAATAAAGAATTTACATCTCAAAATCAACTAGTATATGATACTGACAGGCTAATTTCTAAGTCAAATGACCCCAACTATAAACATGCCAATTCCACTACGACCCTAAATCAATTAGGTTTTGGCAGTTCCCTGTTTAAGGCTAATGCCAATACAGAGTTAACTTTAAACTCCTTCAAAAACCTTAAATTAATTGTAAAACGTGGTGCCTTAGTTCTGATTATTAATACCGGCAAATCAATAAGCGTTTACAATCTAGATGATAATTTTGCCAATTCAGTGCAAATTAAAGTTGAGGACAAACTCATTAAACTTAATCCCGGAAATCATACCACTATCGTACTAGCTAATCATAGTCATAGCGATTTTGCTAATATAAACCAAGCTAGCAAAATTGGTTATCGAAATGTTAAAGCAGAAAAATTAAATAAATATATTGTCTACACTTCTGATTTTTCAATAACCAGTGCAATTAGTGCCGTTAAACCACTTAAAGCTATGTTTACGGCTAAAGACAAATTAAGTCGAGCTATTAGTAATCATTTATTAATGACGGCTGGCGTAATAATGCAAACCCAAACCGGAAATGGTGGCTATATGCAAGTGCTCAAACCAAAACTTACGGCTTTAAGATAAATAAAACTAAGCACGGCTAGAGATTAAATGAATATTGCAGAAATTTAAATCGAAACAAACTGCCTTAAAATATTTACAAGAATAATTTAAAAAGATATTGTGTTCTCAGTCAAGAACCAGGAATCAGTTGTCAGGCAATTAGAAACCGGCGATAATAAACCATAAATACTGAATTAACAGCTGCCTGACTATATGTTATCATTAGATAATAATGAATAAAAAATTAATTGCAGTCATTTTAATTTTGCCTACGTTAGTATTCTTGACAATAACGGTAAAATTTATCGTTAATATGCCAAGCACAGACGATTATCATGCCATATTATGGTGGTTGAATGATTTTATTGCCAATCCCAATTTAAACTCAAGACTTGCTTTAATATTTAAGCAACATAATGAACATCGCATTGTGTTTAATCGGATTATTCAATTACTTGACTTTTACCTAACCGGTAAAGTTAATTTTAAAACTTTAAGTTATTTTGGACTTTTGGGATTATTATCAACGTATTTATTAATAATTAGACTGAGTCTAAAAAAAGGTTTAAAACTTATTGATCTTATACCTATTCCTTATTTATTTTTTTCGCTGTCGCAATGGCAATTGATTGGCTGGGCAATGGCTTCAATTCAACAATACTGGCAACTATTTTTTTCCGTATTAGGCATTATATTAATTACTAGCAAAAATCAACTAAAATTTTTTATTACTGGATTAGTTATTACCAGTATGGGAATCTTTACCAGTGGTGGCGGCTTACTAGTTTTACCAGTTATTTTAATATATTATTTCTTAACCAAAACCAATTTTCCAAGAATCCTATTTTGGCTGTTTTATTCAGCGATTAATATCTATATCTATTTTAGATTATTAAATTATGCAAAACCTGTTAGTGAAAGTATTACCTTCGACAAATTAGTTAACAACGCTTCAATAATTATTCAATACCCATTTTATTTTTTAGGCTCAATGTTTTATGGTGAATATTGCAGCTTAGCAATTTTAGCGCTAATTTCAGGAATTTGTATAACGTTAATCTTTTTGATTTTAACTACAAAAAAAATATATTTAAAATATCCTGATTTATTCTGTATTATGCTATTTATAATCCTAATATCAGCTACCGTTTCCCTAAACAGATATAATTTGGGCTTAACTACCGCATTAGGTTCAAGATATACGATATATTCAAGTTTATTATTAGTAGCAATATATATTTCAGCATTGCTGGAATATAAACTGTTTACCAACTACATTCGTAAATCAGGTATCATAATAGGTATTAGTCTTTATTTACTGTGGTTACCAAATAGCTTGAAAATTCTCAATAACGAATATGAAATTTTAACAACAAAATTAAAAATCACATCTAATATTTTAGACTATGATATTTTAAAATTAGCAATTAAGAATAAAATATTTTATCCTTTAAAAGCAATATATAATAATTTACCTATGGCTTTGCCTGTAGATAATCAAACCTTATACCATCCTGGTTATGATGGTCATATTGACTATATAACCTATTATAATGGTATCATTATTATTCAGGGCTGGGGTATCATAAAGAATGGTTATGAACTTCCTCAAACAGCCATTGCTAAAATCGACAATGATTATTATCCAATCAATTATGGAAAACTAATAAGACCAGATGTTGTTAATTATTTCAACAATCCAAGATTATTAAACTGTGGCTATGATATTAATATTTACGCTAGTGATTTCAAGAAAAATAAAACTAATAACAATATCATAAATATTTCAATTATTCTGGTTGCTAAATCAGGTAATAAATTTTATCCCGGTCCACCAATAAAAGTAGACCTTAACAATCTAAATCACATTAAAATCATTCCCTAAACAATAAAAAAATCAAATTTAAATCACAACCCAATTATGAAAACAATGATTAATTCTAAATCTATAAAATTAATTGCCTTAATTGGAATATTGATCCTGCCAATAATTAGTTTAGTCTTTATAGTTTTAAAATATGCTGTTAATATGCCTATTAGTGATGATTACGGATCAATTCTAGGCTGGTTAGATAATTATATTGCCAACCCAAATTATCAGACCCGTTTACATATGCTATTTGATCAACATGGTGAACATCGAATCGTTTTTAACCGTATTACTGAATTAATTCAATTGCATTGTTTCGATAAGGTCAATTTCATTTATTTAAGTTTATTTGGTACGCTTGGTTTATTAGCAAATTTATGCTTAATAATAAAACTTAGTTTAAGCAAAGGCTTAAAAGCTATACATTTAATACCATTACCATATCTTTTATTATCATTATCACAATGGGAATTAATTGACTGGGCAATGGCATCCACC
Source organism: bacterium (assembly GCA_021815785.1). GTDB lineage: Bacteria > Cyanobacteriota > Vampirovibrionia > Obscuribacterales > JAKAZS01 > JAKAZS01. Next base: position 4,736 of record JAKAZS010000097.1, on the reverse strand, counting down.
CAACAATACTGGCAATTATTTTTTTCCGTAACTGCCATTACATTAATTACATCTGCTAAAAATTATTTTACATATTTTATTGGCTTAATTTTCGTAATTCTTGCAATATTTACAGGTGGTGGTGGTCTTATGATTTTTCCCGTTATTTTATTTTATTATATTCTAACACGAGCTAAATTTCATAAAATGGCTATTTGGATTGGTTTTATTAGTATCATACTGTATATTTATTTTATTGCGCTTAATTATGCCAAAACAACGGATAATGGTATGAGTTTAAGCTTTATAAGTCAAAATCTTAAATTAATCATTATGTATTTATTTTGTTTTTTAGGTGGGATGATTTATGGAAATTATGATGTTTTAACTATTCTTGCCTTAATGTCTGGTTTGATTTTATTTTTAGTATTTCTTTTTTTAACCATAAGAAGAATATATTTAAAACAGCCCGAATTATATTGCATAATGCTATTTATCATTTCTATTGCTGGCGTAGCATCTATAACCAGGTTTCATGAAGGAATTATGTCAGCTTTTGGTTCCAGATATACAATATACACAGGATTGTTTTTAGTATCAATATATATTACAATTTTGCTAGAATTTAAAAATCAGCAAAATATCATAACAAAATACGGGTCAGTCATAGCAATTTTAATTTATTTATTGTGGCTGCCTAATGGAATTACCTGTTTAAATACCAGATATAATAATTTAAACCAGAAATTAATGACGACAACTATCAACCAGGATTATAAAATCCTTAACCAGGCAGTTAACAATAAAATATTTTTTCCATTGCCAAATATTGCTCAAAATTTACCCTATAATTTGCCCTTAAATAATGGCCAATTATATAAAAGTGGTTATGATGGTAGTATAGATTATCTTAATTATACAAACGGTCGACTGCTTGGAATTGGCTGGGGGATAATCAAATATTCACCTGATTTACCAGTTACGGCAATTTTAAAAATTGACCGCAATTATTACCCGCTTAATTATGGCGAAATCATAAGACCTGACGTAGTAAAAAACAAAAACAATCAAGCTTATTTAAAATGTGGTTATAAATTTACCCTGAACATTCACGATTTACTTAACCGTTGCCTTTCATGCTCTCAACCTTTTGGAGCTGAATATTACAATCCCAATAATACAAATAATAATCAATCGGTTTACGTTCGTGAATTATCCATCATATTAGTTGATCAAAATAGGCATATTTTTTATCCCAGTCCTTGTATAAAAATTAACCTTAGCGATCTTAACCATATAAAATTTCTCAAATGAAACTTGCTAAATTCAACATTAAAATAACAATTTTCTTTAATTGAATCAACATAATTATGCTATATACAACTTCATCAATTACACATTTTTGGTAAGAGATTATCATATTTAATAAATTCAATTTTTATTTGAGGCTCAAACCATATCGTATTAGTAGTTCTTAATCTAATTGAATCGACGGTCTTTGCAATTACTGGTGAATTAGGTTTTGTCTTCCAGGTTTTCAGCACAATATTTTGCTTAGTCCAGGTAAAATAACTCTTATTTTGCGAAATAAAATTTAACCCAACCAAATAATTACCAGGTACAATTTGAGGAATTTTAACTTGAAATCCACTTGCATCATAATTATGACCATCATGGAAATAGGCTGTAACATCTGGACGATAGACACATCGCGAATCAATCGTATAAACCTGATTAGTCATAAGGTTCTTTAAAACTAAATACAAATTTTGATCGCTGGAAATAGTTTCATTCGATGCCAATATTTTATTACTTAGATTCTTACTATCATTTAAAAAAGCCCAGCCAGTTACGGTATTATTATTAGTCTGTTCCAATGAACATTTAATATTGATAGATGGCTTGAGCAGAAAATTCGGAACAATAACATTATCAGGTTTAATAAAGTCAACAATATAAGGATTTAGCCAAACCCCACTGAGTGCATTTTTTATCGGCAAAAAATGCGTTATAATTTTGCCATCAGTAAACTTATAATCAATAAACACAAAGCTATTACGGTATAAAAAGCGTTTAACTAAACCAATAAAATTATTTTTAATATCAATTGAAGCTCTAATTACTTCCTGATTTTTGCATTCAGGAATACTTATCCATTGATTCCAATTAGCTTTAAATTGAGACAGCTTAATTTCTGGACAATTAAATAAATGCTTCTTAAATAAAACAATATTTGCATCAATTAACTTAATACAATAATTACTAAATATTGCTTTTATTGTTAAAGGCTCATCATTTAACAAATAGCGATTATCAATACTACTATCATTTAACAGATAACCATAGTCAATTTTATTAGAATACTGTAATTTATCAGTTGCCATTTTTTCCCAGATTAAATATTCAGGAGCTTTTTGAGCAGATAAGAAAAATTTTTGATTTTGTAAATCTAACCATGGTGTATAAGCAACATAAGACTGAATCAGTGGTCGAGGGTTCCAATTCAATCCATTAGCAAAAATACTTATCATGTCAAATGGGTAACAATCCACCGTTTGATTTTTAATTTCCCGTAATACTTTTGGACTAAATTTAAGTAAATCAAGTGTTTTAGTTGAAAATTTATTATTCAATTTAACGATATTATCACTATTGAAAATATTACCTGGATTAAGATTTGCTTTAAGATTATTTAAAAATATGTCACGAGCAAATGTCTTGCTTTTACTTGGATTATATACAGTCATATTAGTACTATAAATATTCATACATTCAAGGGATAGCAGTACTACAAAAGAATATAATATATATTTTTTGAGATCTTTTTGAAATAAAAGTGGCATAAATAGAAAATAAAAATATAACTGAAAAAATTCATAATATATATGATCAACTCTAGCTAAAACATACTTTAACCACAATAAAAGTCCTGGAATTAAAATAATCAGAAAAACAACAGCTAATTTTTTTTTTACGGTTAAAATAATTCCAAATATTGGCAGTAATATACTTAAAACGAAAAAAATCTTATTATGCAAATAGCCATATATCATGGTATCAGAATTGCCGATAGTTAATTCCAGGGTAGTTTTTAAATATTCAGGAACAGTATTAAAATTACCCATTATCCAATACCAAATAATAAAATAAGGGAAAAGCAAATAAAATAAAATTTTAAAAGGATGAATCAATTTTCTAGATTTATAAAACAAATAACCATAATAAGAAATACAAAAAACCAGTGCTAAATATGCAAAAGCTGGTTTTACTAAACCAGCCAACGAAGTAATCATGGCAGCTAAATATAAATAGCCATGCTTTTTAGGATAAATATTGTGAATCAACAATAAATTTATTACGGTAAATATTAATAAATAACCAAAATATATTCCATAATAATTCTGACAGGCTAAAATAATTGCCACCGGAATATACATAAACAACAGGGTTACAGGTTTAGTAAATTTGTGTAAACTAAATAACAAGTAAACCAATGATAAAAACAAAAATAATTTAAAAACCAGATAAACCGTAGTGCCTAATCCAAGGTTGTTATTTATACTTTCTGGAAATTCAATAAAAGCAAGCGGTCCATAATTAAACAACAAATCTTTACCAATAATATGACCACTAGCGTAAAGATTACAGACCAATTTAAAACAAGGATCCAATCCACTAGTTATATTTACAATTTGAAGATTATTAAAAAACAGATAAAACAAAGCAAAAACAACGGCAATAATCATAAAATTTATTGTTTGCATTTTTAGAAATTGTTTATTTGTATTACTATAATTCATAATTTAATAAAAAAATGGTTGTCCAATAAGTCATTGACATTTTCTTAAAAACAAGCCATGTAATATCAACTCAATATATTTAGAAATCATTAATCAAGGATTTGACCTATTCAACAATTATATTATAGTTTAAACTTTTCCTAATTAAAATTCCCTAAAAGAAAGAAAGATAATACATTTCATTAAAAATACTTAAGCATATACATGTTTTTATGCTAATACTATCGTATAATAAAAGATTCGCTTACTCAAAAATAGTTTCTAATATGGACAATGATCAAATTAACTTTATGCATAATTTAATATCACCTGATTTTGATGAGGTGTTTTACCTAAATAATTATTCTCAAGTTAAAGAATTAAATATTGATCCAATAATTCATTATTTAACCTTAGGCTGGAAACTTGGCTTTAATCCTAATAGTGAATTTGATAATGATTACTATTTAAAAAATTATGAGGATGTTCAAAAAAGTGGTGTCAATCCGTTTGTTCATTATATTCAATTTGGGAAAAAAGAGGGTCGCTTTGCCAGCCATAAAGACGCCCAGTTTAATTATTCATTAAAAGTAATTGAACCTTACTTTGAACCTAAATATTATTTAGATAAATATCCTCAAGTAAGAGAATTAAATATTGAACCAATAATTCATTACTTAAAAACTGGTTGGACACTTGGTTATAACCCAAATATTTTTTTTGATAATGATTATTATCTCAGTGCTTATAATGATGTTAAATCATCAAAAGAAAATCCCTTTTTTCATTATATTCTCAAAGGTAAAGATGAAGGTCGTTACCCTAATAAAGAAGCCACCTTAAATTATTATTTAAAAATTTTAAAACCTTACTTTGATAATGACTATTATCTGAATAATTATCCTCAAGTTAAAGAGTTAAATATTGAACCAATAATTCATTACTTAACAATAGGATGGAAGCTTGGCTTTAATCCTA
>JAKAZS010000096.1 GCA_021815785.1 bacterium | reverse complement strand
ATAATACGCTGACCGGAAGTGAATTAGTTATATAAGAACTTCCACTTGAAATTACCGATAAATTTTCAGTTGTAACCGATAGCGTTGAGCTTGTTGAACTGCCAATATTTCCGGTACCGGCATTTAGGTTTATCGTACCAGCATTAAAGCTACCTCCAAGTGTCTGAATTGATCCAGTTCCACTTGCGGTTAAATCTATAGTTCCATTATAAATTACACTACCAGCTGTAACAGAACTTGTGGCTATAATACTGCCATTGGAACTATTCATTACAATACCTAAAATACTGTTACTAAGCAATGCTGTATTAGATAAAGCTAGCGTAGAATAACCTGAATCGTGCATATAAAAATTAGAATTTTGTAAATTGACACTTAAGCTACCAGTATATGCCATTAATGGCGTAGCATTATTACTAAATGAGCCAGCATAAGCCGTAATAATTAAACTACCAGCAGACAAATTGTTATTTCCTACATTAATATTTCCACCGGTAGCAATTGTCATAGAACCCGTATTAATATTGGAATCCAATTGAATATTTGCATTGGTTAATGTAGTTGTAGGTGATATCACACCATTGATTTGGGTACCGGTAGAATCAAAAACCACACCAGAAGTTACGGGAATAGCACAATAAAGCCCAAGGGTACCAGAAGATACGCTACCTGAATTATTTATTGCCCCAACTTCAATACCGTTAATATTACCCGTAGCCGTGGATATGATTAAGACATTACCGCCATTATTAGAGCCTTGAGCGTTAATCTCATATTGCGTTAGCGTAGAGGTACTGGCTAATAAGACTTGCCCACCCGATCCACTACTATTAGCAACAGCTACTAAAGTCACATTGCCAGCATTGCCATTAGTTGCTGATGTATTAATTACGGCAGAATTATTTGCCAATGTATTATTAGTTACCAGGTCAATATTACTTCCATAATTACCAGTTGACAGCCCAAGGGATACGGTAACAGATTCACCGCTAGCTATTGCTGTGCCAGGAAGGGGAACGCCGGTTGTAGTACTACTACCAAAATATGAAATATTTGTACCAACACCAGCAATCATCACGACATTACCACTATTTGAGCTTCCACTGGTATTTATCGACGAAGTATAAGATGAAGCAATATTAATCGTGCCATCAGCTATAATAGCAATGTTATTTCCATTGGTAGTTATTGTACCGTCTATAAAAATGGCGCCACCATTAGCAGTATCAACATAGGTAGGGTCACCAGTAACATGTGTATTACCAATCACCATATCACTTGAAGCTGTAGCCAAATGTATGCTATCGGCATTGGTATTAATTTGCCCGGTAATATTGCCAGTTACACCTTGCACATAACCAGAGTCAGCATTAATATTCAATGTTTTGCTTAAATAATTACCGCTAACCAAGTTAATACCATTATTGCCGGAGGAATTAGACTCAGTTAAATTTATACTACCATTAAGCGCTTCAAAATTACCATTGGGATTACTGGTTATGTCTAAATTAGTCAAGCTTGCAATATTTACGTTACCATTAAGCGATTCAATGGCTCCAACATTAAAGATAATAGGGGTATTGAGCGCTAAATTATTATTAGCAGCTATGGTACCTTCATTAATTAATGACTGGTTAGTATTGATAGTTAAATTGCTATTACCTTGAATTTCGGCAGAGCTTGTATTATAGACATTATTAGCCGTTAAACTGGCATTGCCGATAAACTGGATATCACCATAATTTACTAAATTACCACTTAATAATAATGAATGACTGTTGTCTATTAAGGTAACCAAATTGGGCAAAACTAAATTGTCAATGTTATTGCCAAGTAATGAGGCATTTAAACTTCCAGCGACCGCATTGCCCAATGTACTTAAATCTAAACTTTGATGACCAGCGCTTAATACCTGAGCTAGGGCTAAAGCTTCAGATGGGGTTACCAATTGATTACTGTTAATTTCAAGACTATGCCCACCAACATTAATGCCAACCTCGTTAGTCAGATGGCCAACATTAACTGAGTGCAATATGGAAGTTAAATCTAAGTGAGGACTCACAATACTGTTTAAAATTGTGTTAATTTCCGTAACTGGATTAACAACTGTAGTGTTAAATCCACTCAAAGCCTCATGGACATTATTATGGATTGCAGCCATATTAACTGTTTCGGCAAAAGCCCTATAATTTAACTGGCTGAAAGCTAGTACTATTAAAAGTAAAGCTGCAAATGTTTTTTTCATTGATTCAAATTCCTTATTAGTATTGCTATAACCAAGGGATCCCTTTAACAAGCTATTTTTTAAAGACTTTTATATGAATGTTAAGTAAAAGCGTTTAGATTTACATATCGATATTTTTGTCCACATATATCAATATATAGATACGCATTAAATCAAGCTTTTACTAACACGCACAAATATATAACATACAAGTGTGCATGTCCAACTTGAAATCAGAATTTAACTATTTTTAACAATAAAATAATATTTATTTTATTGTATATATTTCAAAGAGTTCAAATATCAGTAAGACTTTTCAATCTTAAATAATTATCTCGATACATTATTAATGTTAAGAATTATCATCAACGCTTTTACCTAAAGGAACATTGTTAATAGTATGTTTTTAAATAGCCTAATTAAAGGAGTAGTATGTCCAAAAAGAAATTATTTAATGCTGATTTTAAAACACTATAATTTAAAATCAACAACTTCATCATCACTGATACTATCTATTGATTCATGTCTAATTAAACATAAATTGACCGGACAGTTATCGACTAAATAACGCACAATCGGATCGCGTTGAATAAAGAACAGACCGGGTTTACTAAATTTGGCGGTTCCTAAAAATAAATAATCAGCTTTAATTTCGCTACAATATTTTATGATTTCTTTGGCAACTTCGCCAATTTTAACCAAACCAGTAACTTTAACATTAAGCTTTAAAAGTTTTTCTACAACATCATTAATTTGGGACTGAGCTTTTTCAAATGGTCTATTGGTAGCAATTAACTGTGCCACCACTCCAACTTTTTGGGGGTCAGGAATAACCCGTAACAATATTAATTCAGCATCATTAGATTTGGCAAAATTACAGGCGGCCTTAACGACTTGATAACTGCGTTTGGGTGAACTAAAAGCAACTAAAATTTTCAAATTAACTAACCTCGTATTAATTATTTTAAACCAATTATATTATGTAACAAATAAAATATACCTGCTGATAAGATTATTGCTACAGGAAGAGTAAGTAGCCATGCTAAAAGTATTAATTTTATGGTGGTAAAATTAAGTTTATGGTATCCATATACAGGAATCGTAGCTCCAGCTACACTTGAACTTAAAGTATGAGTAGTACTTATTGGCGCACCAATTACTGAAGCGGATAAACTTATTAAAGCAGTGCTAAAACAAGCACCAAAGCCTTGGGAGTGCGTCATTTTTTCACGAGAAATTTTTGTCCCAATTGTTCGAATAACTCTCCAGCCACCAATAATTGTTCCTAAAGAAATAGCTAAAGCCGCACAACACATAACCCAAAGCGGTACATGATTTAAATCATAACCAAATTTACTAAAATGCGTAGCTAAAATAAGCGTTATAATCCCCATAGTTTTTTGACCATCATTACCACCATGACTAAAACTCATGGATGCACAGGCAAAGATATGTAAATATCTAGTTAATTTATCATGGGCATCAAGGTCCTTTTGATTCGAAATAAGTTTTTCTTTGGACAGTTTAAGAGATATGTAAGTTATTAATGCCCCTAAGGTAAAACCAATAATCGGTGAAATTAATAATGCCAGTAAAACTTTTTTTAAATCCCCTAAAGCCAAATGTTCATATCCACAGGCTAATAATCCCGCGCCAAATAAAGATCCGATTAAACAATGCGAAGAACTAACTGGAATGCCATACCACCAGGTAATTAAATTCCAGATAACTGATGCCGATAAGGCACTCAAGATAAAACTTAAGGATATTGCTTCAGCAGGAACTATACGGGTAATAACTAATGCAACTTGAGTACCAACTAATAATGCGCCTAAAAAATTAAGCCCTCCAGCCATAACAATGGCAAAATTAGGTTTGAGTGCTTTAGTATAGATAACTGTGGATACAGCATTGGCCGTATCATGAAAACCATTGACAAAATCAAAACCTAAGGCTAAAAATATGGCAAATAAAGCTAACTGGGTTTCGAAATTCATAAAATAATACTGGTTTAGCCGGATATCTTAAAAACAGCAAATTAGTAATATTAAAATTATAAGTAGTATTTATATTAAAAGTTAAACCATGACTATATATTAAGCTTTGCTTGTTAATAAAGTTAAAGTCTAGGTTCAATTGATAATAAATGCCAGTGATTGTCTTGTTAATAATATTAAAGTTGATGCCTAGCTTCGACTGGCTCTAAGTAAATAGGATCAGTATAAACCCATAACTCACCATTACGCCACGGTATAGGTTCTTGCATATGGCACTTGTAAACCAATAAATTTCTAATAATGCGACGCGCACTAGGGTTTTTATCGCCTCGTTCATCGTTAGCTAATCTAGTCCTTAACTGAATAGCTTCGCGCTTCGACCAAAAATAGGCAGGCCCTGGATTATTGCCTTTAGACCGACATAGAATGGCAATTTTCCCGGATGGCTGAGGCCAACCCAATACAAAATATTCATCATCATTATTGTTTGTAAACATAACTTACTATATGATAGAACATTCAAGAAATTAATCCAAGATCCTTTGTTTTAAAAAATGGTAAATTTTCAAAATATTTTAGTTATTCATAAAGCCGCCATTGGTGATAGTATTCTGGCTACACCAGTGTTTAAGGCAATTAAATCGCTAAATTCACAGATAAAGCTATCTTACTTAGGCCAAAATAATATCTTAGAATTATTTAAAAATTCCTGCCCTTACATTGACAACTATCTTGATTTACGCCAAACTTTTTGGCAGATTAAACAAGCAGTTAACTTAACCAGACCTGATTTAATCATTGATTTAACCAATAATTTTAAAACCAATCTCCTTTCTGTGGGTTTTAAAACAGCAAGATATATAAAAAACCCGAAAATTCATGCTGTACACAATTTTTGGCAACCGTTACAACCTTTGCTAAATTATTATAACGATTTAGCAATAAAACCTTCATTTCCAACCTTATTCCCACCAGAACTAACTCCCCATTTAGTCAATTCAATCCCCAATTTAGCCGATTGTTACCAACCCCTTATAGCCATAGCACCAGCGGTTGGTAACAAAAGAGCTAATCGAGCGTGGTGTTTAAGCAAATGGCACAAATTAATCCAAATGCTTGCTCCAGATTTTAAGATTTTTATCATTGGTAGCGCTGAAGATCAAAATATAACTGATAATTTTAAAAATACTGAATATCTGACCAATGTATCTGGTCAATTATCCTTAACTCAAACTGCAAGCTTATTGAAAACATGTAAAGTTTTAATAAGTGGCGATACTGGACCTGCCCATTTATCTATAGCTGTTGGTATTAAGGTAATTGGTCTATATGGTCCAACGCAACTAACTCGAAGTGGCCCTTTTGACAATGAAATTAATTCGATCTCCCATAATGAACTTTGTAAATGTTTAAACCAGAAGCATTGTCAATATAAAAATGCCGATAATTGTTCATTTTGTATGGAATCAATAAACGAAGCTGAAGTATTAAAAAAATTACATACTATTTTAAACTAATAAACATTAATTTTAATTTTTTTGTTAATATGTATATATATTAGGAATTATTGAAAGTTGTAAATAGCTACTTAAACAACTTATTTTCAACACAAAAATAATTGGTCGGTAATTTTTATTGATCATTAATAAAACTACCAAATTTCGATATTGCCAATGAAAACAAACAACTTTTTAAAATCATTAGAATATTTTTGGTTTAACCTAACTACGCAAATAATAATTTATTTTTTAATTGCCATTTTTGCTTCCTGGCAAATAGTAATTTTAAATTATCCAAATATAGTTAGTATCTCATGTACAAATTTTTCCAAGGAATTAATTAAATCTTCGAAAGGTGATTTTTTCAATCAGGACAAATTAAATTCATTAGCTAACAAATATGGTATCAGTTGGATAGTATTAACCAACAACAGCCTAAAACCAATTCATCAATATCTTCCATTACCCAGCAAATTAATCCAGTTATCCAATCATGAAACATCCAACTTTCAAATCTGTAAACATGAAAAATACCTCGATACTTGTCAAAAAATAGCAAATAATAATTATCTACATATTGGTTACAGCATTAACGAATTTCCTGACTTGACCAATTTATTCCAACCTTATTTATTTCGCGTCAATATTTTATATTTATTTGCAGTTTTAGTAATTTCTATTTTTTTATTTTGCATAACGTTGCTTGTATCTATGCCACTAATGATTTCAATCAAACATTACAGTTTAACAGCTAAACCTAATGCATTAATTCAAGTATTACAGGATATTACTCTTGGTTTTTGTGCTTATGAACTAAAAACATTAAATCAATTTTTAAAAAATTACAAACAGCAAATTGAAGAGTACAGTAAGACTGCTACTCAAGATAATAATCGTAATACCAAATTCTTGGAAATTGAAAAATCGAAATTAGAAAGACAATTTCAAAACGAAATCTTAGATTTAAAAATGAAAGTTGCTGATTTTGAATATCATCATAATATCAATGAATTTGTAAAGTCACTGGCTGATGAAATCACAGCCTCAAAAAGTCTTACGAAATCAGGCTATAAAATAGTTTCTAGTCTTAGAAATTTGTTTCTCGACAATTTTTTATTTTCAGTATTAGTTGTAAATAGAGATCAGCAATTTAAAATATTGGCTAGCACAGGTTTTGACGGCCAAAGTATGCAACAACTATCCAGACTTGCCTTTAATTTAGTCTTCGGCAGTTTAATTAAAACAGCCAAAGATATTCTGGCAATTGAAAGTAGTGAATTCTCTGCTTATGGAATAAATCATGTATCACAGTGGACCAGTTTTGTACGAGCCTATTTTTTTCCAATTTATTTTCAAAACGAACCAATTGGCTTATATACAATATTCCAAACCGCAAGTGATAAGGAATTAAATAAAGCCAATATTAACAGTCTTAAAGAATTATTAAAAACCATTTCGGTAAGCTTTGTCCAAATACTGCGCTATCAGCAACAGTATGAAGCAGCTCGCACCGATGTAACAACTCAATTATGTAATAACAAATATTTCTACGAAATTATGCCTTATATAATCAAACGGGCAAGCATTAACTATGATGAAAACCCATTTTCAGTTTTAATGATTGAAATTAAACATTTATATTCAATTGTTCAGGAATTTGGTCAATCGGCTAGTGATAAAATTCTCAAAGAAGTCGCCAATATATGTCTTAATCTGGTTTCGAATCGTATTCCTCTGGATGAAGAAGTTATGTCCAAGAGTACCGGCAATCATTTAATCAGATATGGAAATGACAAACTTCTAATTATCCTGGAAAATACCAATATTATCAATTCGCTGCAATTAGCCAACCAGATTAAAATTAATTGCGCCAGCAATGAAAATAATTGGCCACATAACATTTTATATATTCATTTAGCTATTGGTGTGGTGACCTGTCCTTTTAATGGAAAAACTGCTGAAGATTTAATTGTTGGTGCGGAAAAGGCGCTTTATTTTGCCAATGAATTGCCCAATGAAACCAGTGTGATGCATTTATTTCACGTTGATGAGAGCAAAAAAGATGCCATCAATACTAATACCATGATTGGAGATTTGGCTATTCTTGATCCCAGTGCCTTATTACAGTCTATTGAAATGGCTAATAAATCAGGAGTATTAATTGCCGAAAATAAAAATGACAAGAAAATTTCAATTAGTTTTGAAAAAGGAAAACCTATTTTAGCAAAATTAGATGAATTAAAGGGCAAAGACGCCATTATTGAATTTATAACTTGCTTTCACAATGGAAAATTTAATTTTCAAGAACAGAAAAAATTAAAATCAGGAACTATTTTAAAGTTACAAAACCTTGATCCGGCATGTGTGGTCAATAAAGCCCTAGCTTCGATTTTAATGGATGCCGCTTTAGCACAGGACAATTTTAATTGGGCGCAAAATATATTAAGTGCGACACCATTAACAGTTCAACTACCAATTAGTAATGGCCAGGAGTTATTTAACCAGATAATTTCGCAAAATAGTAATATTAACAAACTAAATAATAATGTATTAATCACCATTATTGACTTACTTATTAAAAATAATACCCCTCTTGAAATTATTAACTATACCAATTTACCTAGTCATGAAAAATGGGTAGCTTTGGCTTTAATTTATCAAGCTTTAAATAATTAATATTAATTATTTTTAATCCAATTTTAGTAATATTTAATGTTAATTCTGTCCAAAAGCATGAAAAAGTTACCTAGATAACAGTAATCAAGTGGGCGAAAAAGTATTATATATGAACAATAGTTCTTTAAACTTACTAAAAAAAATAACATTATCTTAAATCGTTTACCAAATTAACTTTACGGGTATTAATCTAATAACTGACCTTTAATTTTAGGATTCAAAAACCAAATGGGCAACACTGAAAGCACTAAACCAACTGATAATACCGCTAATAAACCAGCGGTTAAGCCAAAACCAGCAGCTATAACCAATAGTAGTGGTTTAGGTTCACTAACAGCTAAAAATACCGTACAAGCTCCAACTGAAGCTAGCGTTGCCAAAACTACGGATACAGCCAAATCAACACCTCCAGTTGAAAAACGGGTAATTCCAACTTTTGCAAATGTAACTACCGAAAAACGGGTTATTCCACCGGCTAACCCTGATACGACCCAGGCTAGTGATATAACTTCTAA
>JAKAZS010000017.1 GCA_021815785.1 bacterium | reverse complement strand
TAATACAGCCAATTTAACCGCTTCGACTTTAAACAATAGTTCAACTACTGGCAGCGCCTATGTCAACGACTTAGCTACTACAACCGTAAATCTTGGTGGCACAGCAACAAGTGGCGTTAATGTAGCCAATATAAGTGTCGGTACGGCTGGTACTTTAAGTTTAACTGCTACTGTGGCCAATATAAACGTGGCTGGCAATGTCAGCGTGGGTTCAGCTACTGGCTCTGGCACTATAAATTTAACCTCTGACACAGCTACCGGAACAGGCACCAATGCTGGTCTAATTTCTGGGACAGGTGATGTACTTACATCCGGAACCATTAATTTAAACACTAACGGCAGCGATATAGGCAGCGGTGGAAGTAGCGGCCAAAGTATTGTCGTCAATACAAGTAATATCGCTCTATCAACTTTAAACAATAGCTCAATAAATGGTAGCGCTTATATTAACGATACAGCCACGAGTTTAGTCAATTTAAACGCTAGCTCGGTCGGTTCTACAAATAATGTACTAGCCGTTACCTTTAATGGTTCAGTTGTTATTAATGGCATGGTAACAGCTGGGTCTGACACCAGTTCTGGAAGCATTAACCTTGCTCTAACTGGGAACGGAACAGTTACTGATTCAGGCAATCTAGACATTCTTCAAGCTGGAGCTGTCAATTTTAATACGGCTGGCGGCAATATTGGTGGTCAGTTTTCTATATTAGTTGATACCAGTAATGTAAGTGTCAACACTCTAAATTCTGGGGCAACAACAGGCTATGCCTATATAACTGACTCAGCTGCTAATCTAAATATCAATTCTAGCAGTGTTAGCACCCAGACATATTCTAGTACCTCACTTTCTATGTACATAACAAACAGCGGAAATATCAATATAAATGGACAGGTTAGCTCGGGGACGCCATTAGGTACTGGCTCTATTGGTGTTGCCTGTTTGAATAGCAATGCCAGTGTTACTGATTCTAGCTCCAGCTCAATATTAACTGCTGGTCTAGTATATATACAAACTGTTGGTGGAAATATCGGCTCAAGCAACCAAAATATTTTACTAAACGCGAATAATTTTGATATAACTACACTTGCAAGTAGCTCAACAACGGGAAGTGCATTTATTAGTGACTCTTCTACTGCCACCATAAATTTAGGTAGCAGTCATAATCTAATTGATGTTGGAGGTTCTGGCACTTTAAGCTTAACCGCTACACTAGCTAATATAAATGTAGCTAATAACGTTAGCGTGGGTTTAGCTACAGGGTCTGGCACAATAGATCTAACTGTATCAGGCTCTAACAGTATTACGCAAAGCAGTACAAGTGATTTGTTGACAGCTGGAACTATTGATTTAACTGCCAGTTCAACTAATTTTGGCAGTTCGGCTACTAATATGTTTACTCTCAATACTTCTAATTTAAGTGCTAATACTACTGGTAATGGTTATATTCAAGATAATGCTGCAACTTCAAATATATTAGCCAGTTCATTTGGCAGCTATTTAACTTTAAATACTGCTGGAACGGTAAATACCAACGGAAATGTTACCGCCAGCACAATTATTTTAAATACCGCTAATAATGGAAATATAAACGTTAATGCTAACTTAGGTCAAAGTTCTAGTAGTGTTTCGCTTAGTACTAATAATAATGGCTATATAACTACAGGATCTCATGGCGTAATAATTGCCAATAGCTTATCACTGGTAAGTCCTAATGGTGAAATTGGCTTTAATGGACAAGGGTTAATAACGCAAGCTAATAATGTAATATTTAGCGCTAATTTATCCGTAGGTATAAATAATACCAGTTCCAGTTTAAACATTGGAGCATCAGGTTCTGGGGCTAATTTATATGTATTTAACAGTGGTAATATAACTGCTAGTGGATTAATATCAGCACCAGTACTTGGATTATATTCGTTTACTGGAACCAGTGGAGTGGGTAGTGCTAATTCATTAATTCAAGTCAATGCCCATAATGTAGCTTTTGAAACATTAAATAACCAAGGCAGTGTCTATATTAATGATACCTATAATGGCAATGTAACTGTTCAGAATAGTCAAGTTGGTAATGTCTTCAAGCTAGACACTGTCAGTGGAGTATTATTATTAGGTTTAATTGATCAAAATAATGTAATAAGTCAAGGTCAAATTAGTGGCAGTATAGTAGCCATAGCTACCAGTGGTGGCTTTGGTATATTAAATGCTTCGCCCATAAATTCCAATGATTTCATCTTTTTAACAGCCTCACAAAATGGTTATATCGCTCAGCAAAATGGTTATCAAGGTAGTACTTCAATACTGACTGCTCCTAATGTAGCGTTAGTCAGTGGCGGTGGTGCTATTGGTGGTGCTAGTGGCACAAGTTTGTTAGTTAATAGCGGTAAGGTAGCAGTTTCTACACTTGGCGCAGGCGGTTACGTATATATATATGACGAAGCTGCTAATTCAGGCATTAACGGCGGTCAATCAGGCAGTTATTTTACCTTTAATACTAATGGCAACGTCAATATATATGGGTCAATAGCTACTGGCGCTGGCGTTAATGCTAATGGTGGCAGTTTAAATATAAGCGGTAATGGCCTTATTAATATAGGCGTTGGCAGTGCAGTAAGCTTATTAGCTAATAATGGTAATATAGTTGTTCAGGATAACAATAGTGCCAGTGGATCCATTCACTTATACAACAGTGATACAGTATCAACTAAAGCAATAGATCCAAGCCTAGGCTCGGTTGTGTTTAATGTAGGTACCTATTCAGAGGTTAATAACAATAACCCCAATCCCAGTAATATAACTGTAAATACGGCTGGAACTGGTAAAGTATATTTTGGCACTAACGGTATTACCGCCGCAAGTGGTGGCAATGTATTAAATGCCCTTAATCAAAATATTGTGTTTAATACCGGATCCTTAAATGCCAATTCACTAACATTAGGTGGCAATGTAAAAATAACCGCAGATCCGATAATAAGTAATAAAACTAATACAGCCCTAAAACCTATAAATTCCGAAGAATTATATGGGAAAACAGCTTTATTTATGCCAATTGCATATCATCAAATAGCTGAAAATGAAATTAATAGTCAGCTAAGCTATGTAATAAAAGCCAGTCAAAACTTAGAATTTAAGGTATTAAATAATACCGTTAAATTAAAAGCTGGAGCGATCGTATTAATTGCCGCTAATAACAATACCGTAAGCATTTATAATTTACATGATAAAGTAAATGGTAGTGTTAGAGTTAATATAGCCAATAATAAATTGTATGTAATCAAGCCAGGCAGTCAGTTAACTGTTGTGATTAATAATACTGGTATTTATAATAAATTTGGCAATACTTTTGCTAATATAAATATGCTAGAAAAAGTTGGCTATCGTGGAATTAAACAGGTAAGCATAAATAATATCAATATATTTAAGTCTGATTACTCAATAGTATCAGCCATTTCAGCTTTAAATCCATTAATGAAAATGGCTAAATCTAGTGATATAAATATGCGAAAAGCTTATAACGACATCTTAAAAACAGCTGCAGTTGTAAACCAGACAACAGTTTACAAAGGCCTATATGAGAGACAAGTAAAAAGTGAATCTAAATTTATAAGCTCGTTGTAGGTTAAAGAAAAGTGTCAAAAATAATCATTAACTACTTTGGCAATTAAAAAATATATTGATAACGATTAAGCCTAAACTTTCCGTAAGCTCAATACAGGCACCATATGTATCACCAGTATGGCCACCTAATTTATAGACAAAATAACGGGTTATTAAAATTCCCGATATTATTGTTGAAGCTGCAAGATAAACCAAATTTACCTGGAAAATTTTAGTTATAATTATCAAACCAATAATTACCATACTTAAACCAAGTAAAATGTCTTGAGGAAATTTAGTGGTATCATGCCAGATTTTACCCGATCCACTTGTCCGCAAATACTTATATTTACCAATAGCATATAATTCAACAAATCGAGCCAGGCCTGGAAGAATTAACAGGGCTATAGTTTGCATTTTAGGCTGCAAATTAATCAAGGTAATAAATTTAACCAAGATAATCACAATTCCACTTAAGACACCAAAATTACCAACTCGGCTATCTTTCATAACCTCAAGCGTTTTTTCAATATCTTTATGACAGGCCAATCCGTCAAACGTATCCATTAATCCATCAAAATGTAACCCACCAGTTATTACTAACCATAATATCGTTATAATTAATGGCTTAAGCAAAATATCAATATGTATTAAACCTAACGCCATATTTGCAAAAGCTAAGATTATGCCGAGCAATATCCCTACTAAAGGCAAATATTTAGCTAAACCCGCTAAATTTATTTCATCATAGCCACTTACTTTAGCTAAAACAGTAATTAACCCTTGAACCGGAATAATAGTTACATAACTAAGCGTATTTAAAAATTGGATTAAGTATTTCAATTTTGACCTTTTAATTAACAGTAATTAAATATTTTAATTCACCATGATATTGAACATAGTCTTTAAAGACATCCTGATTTTCTAAGATTAAATTTGGCTGTCTTAATTCATAATATTCAATTAATTGCTGGATTTTTAAAGCACTATCACAATCTGTTTCAATATTATTAATCATATCCTTAGCTTTTATCATTAAATCATTATACTCTTTAGTACCATAACCTATTTGTGCAAAAGGTAAATTTAGTTTATCTGTTATACAATTTACTATAGCGGGTATTATGGGTAATGCCGAAGAAAAGGGTAGGCTGTAGAAATAAATTATCTGGTTATTATTAATTTTGGTATAGTTATGATAGACTTCTTTTATTTTATGCGGATTACTAACAATAAGCATACATTTTGCATTTTTAATTTCAGTACTAACTTTTTCTACTGGCAATTCAAATATTAAAGCAAATAATTGAGCAAGAATATGACTATCATCATCAAAATATTCAAATAATTCCAGACTTATATTAAGCGCTTCAAAAAACCGTTTTAATATATATATATGCGTAAGAATTTCTACTAAATTGGGCTCGTATTCATTAAACTTAGCCTTATCCAACTTAAAATCAACTAGCAATATATTTCCATAAAGAATATACAGCCAGTCACGATAATTTTTAATATTTTTCAGATTTGTATATTCTTGTAAACGAAGTGTTATTTTATTAACATTAGCTAATTCGGTTTTTTCATCAGGGTTCAGAGCTAATTCTTTCAATAAATTTAGGTAAATGGTTAATTTATCCATATTAAACAAATAGATATTACCGATAATTAAATTTAAAACTGTATCAAATGATTTTTCTTGATTTAACACCTTTTCAAAAAAATTAACAGCCTGACTGTACTTACCAGTTAAGAGTGAAACAAAACCATATTCATAATTTAAGAAAATATCGTCAGGCAATTCTTTAAGCAAATCTTGTAAAAAAATAACTGCTACTTCATAATCATTCAGGTTAATTAATGCATAGGTTAGATTTACTAAACTATTAAGAAAATTACTATTTTGCCATTTAGTTAAAGTAAAATTATTTAAATTAATTATATATTCGTCCAATTGGGGTAGGATTTGAATTATATTATTTTGCTTACAGGCCAAGCTGTAATCCCTAGTAATATCAATATCATAAGGGTTTAGCAACCATTTTGCTCTTTTATCCCACAAATCATGAGAATCCTGATTAGCCAAAATACTAGTCACTAAGTTATTAATTTCATTATTATTGATATTCATCTATTAGGTATCTTAAAATTAAAGTAATTTATTATTACGGTACTAAATTCAACAGTATTTTGAAATTATTTTAAACTAAGAAGAAAAAATAATCATAAAATTGCCATTTAGAGTATATATTGTTGCGCTTTCATTAATATTTAAGCGTAAAATTAAAAAAAAATAATCTTACCCGCCGATAAATCACAAATACTTTTATTTTACATGGATTCTAGCTGTTGACACATGTACCGAATGATCATAATTAAGCAATGTTATACTTACTATTGTTATAGTTTTAAGATTTTTAATCTATTAAGATAAGACAATCAGCATATAAACTGATTTAATTATACTAAAATAAATAATCAGGTAACTTAAATTTAGGATAGATTTTGAAATTATGAAAAGTATATTTGGCGCATATGATATCAGAGGCTTAGATCAAATTGAAATTAATGGCAAATTTGCTAATAAACTAGGGTTTGCGTTTGGTGCCTTCTTAAAATCAGCTTTAGGTAAAAATGTTATAGTTGGTCACGATAGTCGTATTAATTCAGCCCAATATGCTAAAGAATTAACTAATGGCTTAACGGCATCAGGTTTAGATGTTACGTATATTGGTTTAACCTCAACACCAATGATTAATTACTTAAGTGCTAACCTGAATTTTAGTGCTGGCGCTATGGTTACGGCTAGCCATTTATCAGCTAAATATAATGGGTTTAAATTATGTGGAGCTAATGCTAATGCCATTGGCAGTGATTCAGGACTTAAAGAAATCGAACGTATTTATTACCAAGAACCACTAGACATCTTTAACAAACCTGGATCGCTTACCAATGTATCTTATACGAAAGATTATTTAAATTTTCTGCAAAGTTTTCTCGAACCAGCATCTAATCTAGCTATTGGTATTGATTCTGGCCATGGTAGCATTTATCCTGAAATTGTTGGTCTTTTCGATGGGCAATGCCAATTCATTGGCATAAACAATGAACCTAATGGTGATTTTAGTATCAGACCATCCAATCCCCTTGATCCAGGAGCCTTAGATGAATTGACTAAACTAGTTGTAAATTCAAGACTGGATTTTGGCGCCGGTTTTGATGGCGATGGTGATCGAATAATTTTAATTGATGAAACCGGACGTATGGTTGATCCCGACATCTTAACAGCGATTATTGCTACCCGTTTATTAAATTTAAATTCAAACACCAGTAATAAAATATTTTATGATTTACGTTCTAGTAAAATAGTACCAGAAATAATTCAAAGCAATGGTGGCACTGCTGAAAAATGCAAAGTTGGCCATTCCTTTATAAAAAATATCATGCAAGCTGAACAAGGTTTATTCGCCGGTGAAATGTCTGGCCATTATTATTACCAAGATTTATACAATACTGATAATGCTCTAAGGACCCTAGTTGAAGTGATTAATATTGTTACGAATTTAAAAACTCAAGGTCTTACTTTAGGGAATTTGGTCGATGAATATAAAAAATACTCTACTTCTCCAGAGCTTAATTTTTCCGTCAATAATGTCCATGACATTATTGCTAAACTAGAAATACAATATAACGATGGTTTAATTGATAAACTTGACGGACTAACCATCAATTACCCTAATTGGTGGTTTAATGCCCGTCCATCTCAAACTGAACCATTATTAAGATTAAGACTGGAAGCAAGTGATCATCATCACTTAAATTTAAGACTTCAGGAATTAGAACAATTTATTAACAGTTAATTATTTGTGACTAATTACTTAATTCAAAATAATTGTATTTTTAAAGATTACATAACGAGGTTAATTAATGAAAAGTGCCATATTAATTGCTGGTGGTAAAGGCGAAAGATTAAGACCTTTAACTAAAGACAAACCCAAGGCAATGATCAGTGTAATGGGACGCCCCATAATATCATATCTTCTTCAATGGCTTGAAGCCTATGATATCAGAAATATTATTATTTCTTGCGGATATCTGCATGAGGTGATTCAGGAATATTTTGGCAATGGCAACCGGTTTAATCTAAATATTCAATACGTAATTGAAGAAAATCCTCTTGGTCGTGGTGGTGGTATAAAACAGGCGATGAAACAACTGGACAATTCAAACGATCCAATTTTAGCCCTAAATGCTGATGCAATTACTAACTTAAATTTAACGGAATTTCATAATTTTCATAAACATAATCAAGGGATGGCCACTTTAGTATCCGTGCCCTTAATTAGTAGTTATGGTATTGTCGATATTGAAAAAGATAACAATGTAATTAGCTTTCGCGAGAAACCTGAATTACCGTTTTGGATTAATGCTGGCATTTATATTTTTGAACGCGAAATATTTAATTTACTCCCGGATATTGGTGATCATGAAACTACTACTTTTCCTGAATTAACAAGCAAAAAACTGTTAAAAGCATTTAAAACCACAAGTTTCTGGCGATCGGTAGATACCGTTAAAGATTTGGAAGAATTACGCAAAGAACTTGAAGGATTGTTTTTTGGTAGTTTTTTTAAAATGTAACGTTTATTTTAATACCGGTGGAGATTCAAGCGGATCGCTAGCCTTAAGGGTTTCTAACTGCTTTTCACCAATGTCTTTTAAGACCCGACCTTTTTTAAACTGTTTTGAATTATTATGGGCTTTACCATCTTTCATCATTTTATCGCCTTGAGCAACTAATTTTTTAGCGCGATTCATAAACTCTTTATGCTTTTTTTGCATGCGCTTTTCGTCTTCAGTATATTCACTAGGACTTGCGCCTGCACTGTTTTGCATGTTCAAAGCACCGTTAGCAGGACCACCTGGATCCGTTAGTGAACCTGGCGATCCAGGCATTCCTGTACCAATTGGCATACCTGGTAATCCAGCTCCGGCCATGGGAGAATTTAAGCCATTCATTTGAGCCATTACCAGAAGACTACTTGTTAAATTAAATAGGGTAGCTAAAACTAAACATTTTACGTAATTATTTATTTGCATGAGAAAAAACCTCTTTAAATTATCTGTTAATTATTATTAATCTGACGGTTAAATTGCTGATTAGTTGCCTGTTCAAAGACATAAGCAATTTTTAACAGTTTCTTTTCCGTAAACGGTTTGCCCATTAACTGAAAGCCAATAGGCATATGGGTATTATCCAAACCACAAGGAATAGAAATTGCTGGAATACCAGCCAAATTAGCCGGAATAGTTGCAATATCGGTTAAATACATATTTAGAGGGTCGGCCATTTTTTCATTAATTTTAAAAGCAGTAGATGGAGCTGTTGGTGACAAAAGTACATCATAAGAATTTAAAGTCGTTAACAATTCATTTTGCAGTAATCTTCTTACCGCTTGAGCTTTCTTGTAATATGCATCAAAATAACCTGAACTTAAGCAATAAGTACCTAAGATAATTCTACGTTTAACTTCACTGCCAAAACCCTGTTCTCTAGACTTAAGATATAAATCTTCCAAGTTTTGGACATTACTTTCCCGATAACCATATCTAATACCATCAAATCTAGCTAAATTAGAACTAGCTTCAGCTGTAGCAATAATATAGTAGACCGGTAAAGCCTGTTGAATCTGCGGAATAGATACTTCATCAATGTGAGCACCTTGATCATTCAAAACTTTAA
This sequence comes from bacterium, assembly GCA_021815785.1. Classification (GTDB taxonomy): domain Bacteria; phylum Cyanobacteriota; class Vampirovibrionia; order Obscuribacterales; family JAKAZS01; genus JAKAZS01. Next base: position 30,271 of record JAKAZS010000017.1, on the reverse strand, counting down.
TAACATTTTTCAAAGCTTTTCTAACCTCTGGATTAATGCCATCATTGTCCAATTCCTTAATCAGGCCAATTTTCATTCCCTTAAGAGGTTTATTGTCACTCACTTCATTTGGTATACTGATAAAATTGCCATCGTCTAGATTGGCTTTAAATGGTTCTTTAATATTTGTAGAATCATGAGCACATTCACTAATAATTGATTGCAAGGCAAAAATGACGTCTTCAACCGATCGCCCCATTGGACCAATTTGATCCAGACTAGAAGCAAAAGCGACTAGACCATAACGTGATACCAATCCATAGGTTGGCTTCATTCCCACAATACCACAAAACGAAGCTGGCAGGCGAATCGATCCACCTGTATCAGATCCCAGCGCAATCACACTAAAGCCACCAGCCACACTAGCAGCCGATCCACCTGAACTGCCACCCGGAACATATTCAGTATTACAAGGATTTTTAGTTACTTTAAAACTGGAATTTTCACAAGATGAACCCATGGCAAATTCATCCAGATTGGTTTTCCCCACACAAATAGCACCATCGTTGGTCAATTTTTCAACCACTGAAGCATTATATGGACTTTGATAATTAGCTAATATTTGACTGGCACATGTTGTTGGATAATTCGTTAGACAAATATTATCTTTAATTGCTACTGGTATACCAGCTAGTAAGGGTAGTGGCTCTTTACGGGCAATTAATTCATCAATGGCTGAGGCCTGGTTTAAACTTAATTCTTTAGTTAAACATAAGAAAGCATTAATATTAACTTCATGTTTTTCAATATATTCATAATGTGCCTTTGTAATTTCTTTAGCACTTACTGATTTATTTGCCAACAAAGTTTTTAATTCACGAATATTGGATCCAACTAATGATTTCATTTGCTACCCGTATATATAATTCAAACTAAACCTTACTCTAGCTAATTAATTTTAGCTTTTATAGGTTATTATAAGGTAAAAATTATTTTTTTTTTAATAAGAAAGCTCTTATTTAAAGTTAGTTATTACTTGAGGAAAATTTTTTAAATAGTAAACAAGCATTATGCCCTCCAAAACCAAAGCTATTGGATAAAGCATAATTAATATTTACATTGTGTTTGGCTTCATGAGGCACATAATTTAGATCACATTCAGGATCCGGATTATCAAGATTGATAGTTGGCGGGGCGATTGAATGTTTCATTGCCAGTATGCTTAAAGCAGCTTCGAGTGATCCGGCTGCACCTAATAAATGACCAGTCATTGACTTAGTCGAACTGACCAATAATTTATGGCTGGTGGCATGACTACCAAAAACGGTTTTAATGGCTTTAGTTTCAGCAATGTCACCCAAACTCGTTGAAGTACCATGGGCGTTTACATAATCGACTTGACTAGGTTCAATATTGGCCTGTTTTATGGCAATCGTCATAGCTCGGCTGGCTCCACTGCCGTTGGCACATGGAGCAACTATATCATTAGCATCAGCAGTCATGGCATAACCCACTAATTCGGCATAAATTTGAGCTTTACGGGCAATAGCATGGTCATAAGACTCTAAAATTAAAATTCCAGCTCCTTCAGACATAACGAAACCATCGCGATCCTTGTCAAAAGGACGACTTGCCTTTTGTGGCTCATTATTTCGCGTGGATAAAGTTTTAGCGGCACTAAAACCAGCCATAGCTAAAGTACAAATGGGAGCTTCACCACCGCCTGCAATCATTATGTCAGCTTCACCACGTTCAATGATCCGGTAGGCATCACCAATCGAATGAGCTGAGGTAGCGCAGGCCGTAACAGCACTAGAATTGGGCCCTTTAGCATTATGAATAATCGATATCCACCCACTGGCCATATTAACAATAAGCATGGGAATAGTAAATGGCGAACATTTAGCTGGCCCTTTTTCCATAATAATTTTATATTGCTCTTCAATAGTTAAAAAACCCCCAGCCGCAGAACCAACTACCACACCAACCCTTTCTGGATCCTCATTTGGCATATCCAGTTTAGCATCGCTAACGGCTAAATTACTGGCTGCAATAGCTAATTGAACAAACCTATCGGTTCGGCGTATTTGTTTGGGGTCTAGGTATAAACTGGGATTAAATTCATTTATTTCACCGGCAATTTTACAAGATGCCTGAAATTTATCAGGAATACGTGTCACTTTACTAATTCCTGACTTACCTTTAACTATATTGTCAAAAGTTTCTTGGGTACCAATACCTAAGGAAGTTACCAAACCGATACCGGTAACTACAACTCTTTTCTTTTCGAGACTTGGATTCATTAAAAGTTTCTTATCCTCAAAATTCACAGTTTTTTAATTGATTTAAATTGCCCGCAACTTCATTGTTGTTAACTAGACTACAAAATCATCATTCTAGGGAAATATTCAAAAAATCAATTTTATGTTATTGACTAAAACATTAATACTTAAATTAAAAATATTTTATAATTTTAAACCTAACTGCACCAATTATATTGTTGGGCAATTAGGTTTAGGTTCCATATGACATTAGCCTGTTAAAATCTTAAATGTGACTAGCAATATATTTTACTGCATCACCAACAGTAGCTATTTTTTCAGCATCTTCATCAGGAATTTCAACACCAAATTCTTCTTCTAAACCCATAACCAGCTCAACTAGGTCTAAAGAGTCGGCGCCTAAATCTTTCATAAAAGCAGCAGTTTCAGTAACTTCTTCAGCATTTACGGATAATTGAGCAACCGTAATCTTTTTAACTCTTTCAAATGCTTCCTTTTCATCCATTTTTTTTCTCCCCTTAAAATAACATTGTCAACAAATACAAATAATTTTACTACTAAGGTTAATAAGATAACATGTTCACTTATAAATTTTCATGCAAATATTAACCTATAAAAAGTACATTTTAAAATTATATATTCTAAGTGTACAATCCACCATTAACCTCAAGAACGGTTCCAGTTATATAGTGTGATAACGAACTGGCAAAAAACTTAACAGCATTAGCTATATCTTCAGGGCTGCCCATTTTTTTCATAGGTATTTTTTCTAATACTTTTGTTATAATTTCGTTACTCAATGCTCTTGTCATGTCAGTATCTATAAATCCTGGCGCCACTGCATTACAGGTAATATTGCGACTGGCAAATTCAAGTGCAGTTGTCTTCGTTAGCCCAATTAAACCAGCCTTGGCAGCAGCATAATTAGCCTGACCAAAATTACCATGGACACCAGTAGTGCTAGCAATATTAATAATTCGACCAAATTTTTGCTTAGACATTACTTTAGTAATGGCTTTAGTCATTTTAAAAGCTGAGGTTAAATTAGTGTCAATCACAGCTTGCCATTCACTATCAGTCATCCGCATCATTAAATTATCGCGGGTAATGCCCGCATTATTAACTAAAATATCAATTCGTTCCCATTTATCAGTGACTTCCTTAACTAATCGATCAATATCATCATTAAGGGTTACATTGCATTGCACACCCATAACTTGGTTGCCCAGAGCCGCTAATTCTTTAACTGTATCATTTAGAGCCGTTTCATTAATGTCACTAATGACGATTTTGGCTCCACTATTCATTAAACTAATAGCTATTGACTTGCCAATTCCGCGAGCCGATCCTGTAATTACGGCAATTTTATTTTTCAAATCATCCATACTAAAATATCTCCTACGATATACTTATATATCCCAAAGCCCAATAATATTATTAACTAAATTATTAATTTCATCTTTATGTGTTAATTTTTCTAACCATCGACTTGGTATTGCGTCAAAGCCATTATAAGCTCCAGCTAAACCACCTACCAAAAATCCAGCCATATCTGTAGCCCCACCAGCTATAGCTGCATTAGCACAAGCTGATTCAAAATTATTGCGGAAAATCAAAAAAATACCCACGGCAGATGGCACAAGTTCATCGACGGTAGGTAATATATTAATCAATGAATAAGGTAAAACCAAAGCTTCTTCACTATAATCTAAATCTGGAGCAACATTATCCCATGCGTCAGCAAATTTTGGGCTTATTTGCGTAGCTAGATCCATTTGCGTATTAATATAAGCTTTTACTGAGTCTGGAGATGTCAAATCATTCGTTAACAAAAAACTAATAGAATTTACGATTACTGCAGAACTTGCCTGCATTTGGCTATCATCGTAGGTTAAATTAGCTTGAGCTAATGCTAAATCAATTAAATTATATTTATCTTTGGGCAGTAAACCTATGGCTAAACTGCGCAAAGCTCCGCTGGCATGGATTGATTCTTCACCAATTAGGCAATAATCAGTATTTTCAGTCATTTTCCGTAAGGCAATCAGTGCAGATAAACTTGGATTGGCATCTAAGAAAGCTTCATTCCCTAATAACTGCACCAAACTTTTAACAATGCTATCTTGGTCAAATTTTCCTTGGGTAAAACTGTTAGGACTATTTAAAATTGGCGTAATTAAAGCCTGCATTTGATAATAGTCAGCCAGTAATTTACCAGGTTCATGATTTTGATACGTACTTTTACTTAAAGAAGAAGTTAATTGCTTTAAACCATTTATTCCGCAAGTTGCCAATATATCTTTATGAGTCATGCCAATAGCTGCACTAGCCAGGGTATTGCCAACCAAAGCTCCGTATATTGTCCCTTTGATTTTATTTGGGATGTTTTTTTCTTTATTTTTCAAACCCTTGTTAACCTTGATTTTCCAAGAAATTGCTTAAGCAAAAATTTAATCTATTAAATTTAAAATTTAATTTTAACTAAAAGTCTCAATTAATTAGCTGTTTCATTTCAAAATATTGAGAAAATAAAAAAAAATCCAAAATTTGCGTAATTTCCCCAATCGCAATGACAAGGAATTCATTTTAAACTAGCAAAGATAAGAAGACAGTTAAAAAATCAAAAATAACAAATATCTAATATCTAATGTCAAGCAACCAGAGAGGAAACCATGCCCAATAATTTTGAAAATTTCAAAGCCAAAATTGATGAAACCAAAACTGCTTTAGTTAAGGATGCAAAATTACCCCTTAATTTTAACGCCTTTCGTAATGATGTTATTGATGGAGCCGTTAAAGCCAAAGAATTAACTAATAACCATTCTAAGTCAGAACTACCAACCAATTCTTTAGCAACTAGCCTGGGCAATGTTGGTGAAGCAACGGGAATTGGGCTTGTAAATGCATTACCTTCAATTAATGATTTACCGAAAGATATTGAAAAATTACCGTTAGCTGTATTTAATAAAAAGACTTTAACTGAATTTGGCACATCCGCTGGGCTAGGTATGGTTATGCGTGCAGTGCTGCCGGAAACCGGAATAATTCCTTTAGCCGTTGGTGGCTATTTTATGGTTAATTTCGCCATTGATGCGGTCAAACCTTTAGTTAGTGGGTGGGGCAAGGCCTGGAATGCCAAATCTAACCAAGATATTCAAAATGCGGCCAATATCATAAGTTCAGGAACGGATAGCTTTGTAGCTAATTCAGCTATTGGTCTAGCTGGCTTTGGCTTAGGCTATAAAGGATTTGAAATTGGTGGTAAAGCTATTCTTGGTGATGAAACCTTTGCAAAATTTGATAATGCTAAAAATGATTTCTGGACATCTAATGATTCATTTGTCGGCAAAAATTTAAATAAAGCAACTGATTTGATTAGTGGCAAATTAAAATCTATTGGTCATGGTTTAGCTAAAAGTAAACCTGAATATAGCAATGACATTGCTAACGTTACACAAAGTGATTTACCGATTGAAGAAAAATTAAATGCGATTAAATCAATGGTAAAACATTATGCTCACGATCAACAGAACGAAGCATTTTACATGATTGGTGCAATCGGCAAAGATGGTGTAGCCCATGGCTTTGACCGCACTTTAGACTTAATCAGTCAAGGTGAGGACCCTGCTCAAGTTAGCGGCAAAAGAATTATTTCCGATACCACGAAAATACCTAGTGATACCAGTAGTCAAAATCCAATTGAAACGATAAACCAAGCCCAAAAAGGTGATAGTTTATTCTCACACCATCTTGATAAAACACCAAAAGCACAATTTGACCCCCAAAATATTACTGATTTAGCTGGTGTAGCCAAACAGTTGATGAACAGTTGGAGTGGCGAAAAACAGGTGATAGCTGATGTGACCGACCCTCAAGTTGGTGCCGTTTCTCAAGGTTTATATCCAGCTGAACCATTAGATCCTGGTTATCGACCAATTTTACCGCAATTAGATGATTTACGCCATCAAATTACCGATATCCAGGATTTACGAGTAGTTCAACCAATTATGGATGGTGTATCTCGAGCTGTTACCCAAAGAGGCGCTTATTATCTTGACCAAACCAGTCAAGATGTTTGGTCATTAAATAAATTTGGTCAACAAATTTATGAAGGTCTGAAAAATGCCATGATTGAAAAAGGAAAATTGTCAGCTGACGATGTAAATGAAATTTTAACGATGAAAAATCCTTCATTATTCTTAGTGCGCTCTGATGGAACTGATCCTATTCATGGACAGCCCGGTCAAGGACCATATACAGTCCCTGGTATTAAAGGTGTGATTAGCCTTGACACTGTATATGTTCCACGCAATATGAGCGATCTTACATCACTAATGGCCAATGGTATTTATGGTCATGAATTAGGGCATGATCAATATGGCGGCATTTTAAAATTTCCTCAAGCCATCCGTGAAGAAGTTATTGAAAGCAGTATTAAAAAAGCTGTAGGTAATGACGAATACAATAAAGAAATCACCGTCCCTGGTGTTGGCAAACTAACCCAAGGTAAATTAATTGAAGAAATCTTTAAGGCTCAAGCCAATGAAAACACCGCCGATATGTGGGGCGCCGCCTGGACAGGTAAAAATGCTGGTTTTTCTTTAGGTATGCTATTACAGGCTCTACGCGATTCAGGAAAACTAGAATCAAGAACGGTTTATGGTCAACCGTTAGCTAATGAAGAAAATCCTCTTGGTATTGAAGTTCATGCCATTGACAAATTGCGCCCGATTATGATTGCTCAAGCAATGCGTATTTTAGGTAAAGGCGATACCTTAGTTAATAGCCAAGCAGATGCCTTAGAAGCCTACGCCAAAGCTAATGGCAAAGCTGGGGATTATACCTGGTTCCAGATTAAACCAAAAAGTCCCGAAATGGGAAGCGATGTTAATCCTAACTATGAAGAAAGTAATCAGGTTAATGATACACCAGGCAAACCCAAAACACCGCCACCAAGCTTTTCGATTAACGAAGATTTGATGAATAAAGCAGGTAGGGCTATTGTTGAAGCTCAATTAACAACTCCTCTAAGCTCACTTAAAGGTAGAACTTTTAATGATATTCTGCCTGATTTAGCCAGTCAGGTTCACCGTATGGCTGATTTAGGTAAAATTATGGCCGATGACATTGAAAGTGGGAAAAATCCCAGCGACTTTAAATTCAATACCAAAGATTACACCATGAATGATGTACTTGGAGCTGGTATTGATGCCGCTACATTATTAGTCAGTCGCGGCATGGACCCTCTAGAAGCCAATACTAAATTAAATGAGTTCTCTGGCTATATTCGCAATCTCTACCATACCGATAATCCTGGCGATCCAGCTATTAATTGGCAAAATCCATCGCTAACCAAACATGCTATTAATATCATTAAAGAACACGCTGTCGGTAAAGCTTTTGTCGGCATGGGTAATTTCTTAGATGTTAATCATGCTGACAGTCAATTAGGAAAGAGTAAAATGTTTAACTTCTTGCCGTTAACAGCTGGAGCTTCAACTAGTATTAAAATTGATGAATTAATGCATCAGGATTCAATAAAAAAACAAATATCCGGAAATCAATAAATCAATGAATCGTTAACGACTGAACCGTCTTTAACTAAACTATCAAAATCTAAAATTGCGCTAAACAGGATTAAGTAAAATTAATCCTGTTTAGTGCAATGTAACACAAATTTCACACACGTAGATTTCACACACGTAGATTTTACATTTTACGTTACTATGTATTCGCTATCCAGATTTAGTTTACTTTTACAATTCAAAATAACTTGACAATAAACATTTGCTTAATCCAGACAGCTAAAAATTTGGCATCAAAGTAATTTAACTTAATTGATATTCTAAGGATTAAAATATGTTTAGATTAAATTTAATAATTATTACCCTAATTAACCTGTTATTGGCGCAGTTAAGCCTTGCCGCCTGCGCCCATGACATCAATAATAGTTCTAATCCAACGCCAATCCATGAAGCCTTAAATGGTTTTAATGTTCATAGCTTCAACCCCAACAATGAATTAAATAACATTTTAAATAGTGTTATAAGCCCTCAAATAGATTTAAATTCAGCAATTCACAATATTTCAGTGGGTAACCTTAGTCACGAAATTGGCATTAATGTAAACGGACATATTCTGGAAATTAATAGCAATCAGAGCGTTACTCCAGCTGAAGCTTTAGCTTTATTACAGATATTAAGTACACATCAGCAAAACTTATACTTAAATGATTTAGGTCAAGGTGTTGCCGGTAGTGTAAATAGTGCTTTATTGGGCAATAATATTTCTAACTTAGTAATTCCCAGTAAAATTACCTTGGTTGACAACAGCCAGCCTCTAGTAATTAATGGTAATTTAATTAATTATGGCGATATTCAGTTTGTTGGCAATGGTAATTTAACTGTAAATAATTTATTTAATGCAAGTACTGGCGAAATCCAAAGTACCGGTAGTTTAACGATTAATGCCAATCAATCCTTAATTAATGAGGGTACAATAGCTGCCAGTAATGGGCTGACTTTAAATACTTCGAATATTTATAATGTTGGGGCGATTGAGACCATGCAAGGCAATTTAAATATAAATGGTTCTAATGGATTATACCTTACCGGTAATAATAATGGTAATTTTGAAGCCATTAATGGCAGTATAAATTTAAATGATATTAATGGGTCTAATGGAATTAATTTAATTTCTGGAAATTATTTAAGCAAAGAATTAAATATTAATGCCCAAGGTACAAACTTACAAGGGATTACCGGTGATGTAACTGGCATCATTAATATTGAAGCCAATAGTGCCCATCTGATAAGCGAAGCTAAAGATATGTTATTGGGATACGATAAAGTAAAAGGTGACCCTACTTATGTTAATCCCAGTGGAGATATAACCTTAAATGGTTCAATTTCTTCAGCTGGTGCTAACATAGCTATTATTGCTAGCGGAAATATAAATGTTGCTTCTGGTGCAAGCGTTATAATTAATACTACTGGTGGAAGTTCTCCTGGTGGCAATCTAGTTATGATCGCTGGGGTTGGCAGTAATATTTCTTACAGTGGTGTAAATACTACTTCAGGGATCCCTCTACCTGGTACAAGTATTGCTACTGGTGAAACTGTAGTGGTTAATCTTGGAGCTAGCAGTGGCAACACCGGCGGTAATATTGATTTAAGTACTAATAATACTTTAGCTTCAGGAGATAATGTCATTGCAACTTTTGGGACACCTTTTACTGGCACCAATAACGGTGGTAATGTAAACCTTGTTGCTGTAAGTAACGGTAGTGTAGGTGGAAATATTAATCTAGGCGGCTATGGAATTAATTCTAGCTCTGGCCTTTATGGTGGTACGGCTGGCAATATTTCACTAATAGATACAACAACTTCTGGTTTAGGTATTTTAGTTGGGGCAATGATAGGGAATAACATATTTTTAGGCAGTGTAGGCGTTAGCCAATCAAGTGTAACATTTGATTCTAGTGGATCTATACTTAGCGGATCTATTAGTGGAAATCCTGCGACTCTTAGTTCTGGTAATATAACCATTAATGGTAATACTTCGAGTAGCACTTTAACCTTAAATACTAATGGCTCCATTAACCTAAATATAGCTAATACTTACTATGCACCCAACGCTGTGGTATTATATGCCGGAACTGGAAGTGTCGGTGGCTTTTTTTCAGCACCTAGCATAAGCACATCAAATCTTACAGTTAATGCACCTAATGGCAGTGCTTATATTTTAGATTCATTTTCTAGTGGGGTTAGTTTAAACCAAAGCTCAATACAGGCGTCAGGAACTTTTTCCCTGACTAATTCGGGCAATATAACTATTAATGGGGCTGTTACGGCCGGAACTGCTAATGGTACTGGCTTAATTTATTTAAATACCACTAGTAATGGTAATATCTTACAGACATCTCCTGGCAATTTATTAACGGCTTCTGCGGTCAATTTAACCACAAGTGGTGGAAATGTGGGGACGAGTTTTTTAACGCCGGTGCATATTGATACAGGTAGTTTTTCAGTGTACACTAGAATCGGAAGCCCGACTACCGGAAATGCCTATATATATGACACTTATTCTGGGCCTCTAGTTGTTACAACTTCTACCGTTGGACTTTCAGGTGCCTTATTTATTACAGCTTCTGGTAACTTAAATGTAAACGATATACTATCAGCTGGACCTGCCAATGGTACTGGAATTATAAATTTAACTGCTGGCAATAATAATAGCCTAACTATTAATCAGTCTATGACTGCCGGTACAGTTGATCTTACTAGCGGATCGCAAGGAGTTATAACGAATGCAGCTATAAATTCTAATAATATTTCTGTTGGAACCAATAACAATGGAGCCATAACTATCGACTCGACGATAGGTCTGCCAGGTAGCTCAGTTATATTTAATGCTAATGGCAGTGGTTATATAACTACAGGAACCAATGGTGTTATTGTTGGTAATGGATTATCGCTAGTTACGTCTAATGGTGAAATTGGTTTTGGCGTTGGTGGGCTCAAACCTTTGATTACTCAGGCTAACAGTATTGTTTTTAGCGCTGGTTTATCTGTAGGTATCAGTAATACAAGCAACAACTTAAATCTTGGTAATAGTGGAACCAATGGCAACTTCTATATTTATCAAACAGGTAATATTACTGCATCTGGTTTAATAACAGCGCCAGTCTTTGGTTTATATTCATTTAATGGTTCAGCTGGAATTGGCTTGGCTAGTTCCATTATTCAGATTAATGCACATAATGTCGGGTTAGAATCGCTGGCAACTGGATCAAGTGTTTATATCAATAACACATATACTGGCAATAATATAATGCAGGCAAGTCAGGCTAGTGATATTTTTAAATACACAACAGCTGGCTCCTTGTCAGTTTATGCTCAAACCAATAGTGGCCCAGGTCAAATTAGCGGTCAAATAATTGCCATCCAAACACTAGGTGGTTATGGAATTTATAATGATGCTTTAATTCAATCTAATGATTTCATCTTTTTAACGGCTTCTTCGGGTGGGTATATTGCTCAATCTGCCACTAATGCAAATATGATTGCACCCAATATATCGTTGGTTACTGGTGGTGGCGCTATTGGAGCTGGCACCATATTATCCCTAAATAGTGCAAATGTCGCTGCTTCAACATTAAGTAATAATGGTTTTGTAAATATTAATGATGTCGCTTCTACATCTGGAATAGTGGGCGGGCAGTCTGGTACCAATTTTACTTTTAATGCTACTGGTAATTTAAATGTCTATGGCAATATTGCTACTGGCGCTAGTGCTTCAGGTGGAAGCATAACATTAACTAACAATGGCACTATGAATATAGGAACTAGTAGTGCGGTTAATCTAACCACGAATAATGGCTCAGTATTTATAACTAATAACAATACGGTTTCTGGATCAATCAATATTAGTAATGGAAGTTATATTTTAGGTAGTTCAAACGTAGTTAACGTTGGCAATGTTGCTATAACTATAGGCAGCTTTAACGCTGTTAATAATCCTAATCCTAATCCCAGTTCTATAACAGTACAAAGCAGCGGGGGTGCTAAAGTTTATTTTGGTAATAATGGCATTACAGCTATTTCACCAACTAATACACTATTTGCCAATGGCCGTAATATTTATTTTAATACTGGTAGTCTAGCTGCTAGCGCTATTAATTTGGGTGGTAATGTTAAAATAACGGCAGACCCCCCAACAATACCAGGTATTACATCAGTAGTACTCAATTTGCTTACGCAAAATGCTAATTTAGTTACTGGGGATAATGTTAATCTAAATCAGGTAAATATTTTAAATCAAACAGTTAATGTCTTAGACAACAACCAAGCTACTGGTTATACGCTTAATAATAATAATGCTAATTTAAATAATGAATTGATGCAGAATAAATATTCAAGTAATGAAAACAATGAATTAAACAATACAAGTTATACAAGTAACGAAAGTAATGAATTAATTAAAAATACCCAAATATTCATGCCAATTAGCTATAGCAGTAAGAATAATAGTTTTGTTTTAAATACAAATTTAACCAGTAATTATAAAACTATTAAATTAACTAAGGGTAGTTTATTAATTAAAACCTCACAGAATACAACATTTTCCGCTGACGCTGACAAAACCATAACTATCCAAGTTGCTAAAGGCACTTTATTATTAGTCATCAATAATGGCAAAGTCTTAAGTTTATATAACTTAGACGATATAAAAGCTAATTCCATTAAGGTAACTATAGCTCATAAAACCATAATCCTTAATCCGGGCCAACATGTTAGTATATTGCCTACGCAGAATAGCCCAAATTTTGCCTATATAAATCAGGTAAAAACTATTGGTTATAAAAACCTAAAGTATAATACTCTAAGTGGAATGGACATATATCAATCTGATTTTTCAATATTAAGTGCAATAAACGCCATAATTCCACTTGAAAATATGTTTAAGTCAAATGATTATCAAATAATTAAACTAACCAGGCATTTATTAAAAACCGCTGGGATTGTAATGCAGACCAGTTCAGGAAATTACCACCAAATACTCACACAAGAGCTTACCGCTTTAGAATCGAGCAATTTTTAATATTAAAAATAGGCAAAACCCAAGCTAGTTAATTTGCTGAAATGGTGTTGATTCATTTTGCACAATTTGTAATAAGGCAATAGTCTTTAAAATCTTAGCTAAGATGTTTTTATTAGTTTTTAATTCTTTAAATTCATTAATTAAACTTATAATTGAAAAATCAGCCGTAAAGACATTATAATCGTTAACCTGACTTAATTTAACATTACGATAACCTGCATGATTTACTTGATTGACTCGAGCAAAATCAGTAGATATTTTCGTTAAACTTAAATGTTGTCCAGGCGCTATTCTATAAGTAGTGTCATTAATATTTAAACAAACTGAATTACTATAAACATCATTTAGGTTAAAGATACTAATGACTTTGCCATTATTAACAAGTAACACTTGACTGCCTTTTTTTATTCTTAAGGTAATTAATTCATTTATCTGATAATGCAAATCATTTCTACTATTAATCAATAAGGTTTGCTTGCCAAAACAGTCCACACTGGATAAATTATGGTAGGCAATTGGTTTAAAAATATTATTTGATAATTCAGTGCTAGTTGATTCAAAAGAATTTTTAATCTCGATATTAGCATAATTAGACAAATCAACTACCGGTTTCAAACTTAAATTATTAGTATTTAAGTAATTTACCGAAATGTTATTTAAATTATTGAAAGGTAAACCAGTTTGTATATTATCCAAAAAATTTAAATTAGAATTTTGATAAATTACCTGTTGATTGACCGAGAAATTATTATTTAAAACAGTGCTAATATTGTTTATTTGACTTGCATTGTTTAAAACTAGAACTGGAGGATCAGCTGTAATAGATACATTACCTCCAAGTGTTATAAAACTTGCGGATAAATTATTGGTATCAAAAATAATATTACGATCATAAGCATTTAGGGTATTAACGGGTGACTTCGCCAGAATTCCATTATTTCCATAATAGATATTACCTAAACCGGTTTTATTTACGGTTACATTAGTTGCAGTAAAACCAGTATTGCTTGCTATTGGTGATCCAATACTTATCGTTACATTGCCAACTCCTAATATCGCAGAACTACCAAGAATAGTTGCTCCAGAGTTTATATTTATTTGACCATTAGTCGTATTATAATTGGTTAATGTAACTGAACCATTATTAGCATCCAGATTAGTGTGACCTGGGCTAGCCAAACCAATATTTATCGATCCATTATAATTAGCTAATAGAATATTGCCACCAATAGCATTAACACCAACTCCAGTATAGATGCCATCGGCCACCAATAAATTGCCAATGGCATAAAAAGCCACATATCCTCCGGTTAAGGAACTGATTAACGTTGTAGTTGAAGCTGTATCAAGTATGCTAGCATCACCAATACCGCCGGTTGCCACGGTTACAGTTGGTACATTGACCTGCAAACCATTAAAACTACCACTACCACTATTTAAATAAAGCGTATTTCCCGTAACAATTGAATTAGCATTGCCTTCATAAATATTACCACTACCAGTTGCGGTTAAAAATAAAATAGAGTTACTTGATCCCAGATTAGCATCTAAGATAAGTGAACCATTATTAGCTGTGGTAGCCAAAGCAATTATACCGCCAGTTGTAACTGTTGCTACGGTAATTGTACTAGCTGCATTTATTGAAAGTAAACCAGTTCCAGCAGTACTACTGGACTGTAAAGTGACCCCACCAGTATAAGCATCACTAACATAAACGCTGGCATTACTTGCAAAATCGGCACTGGCTAAATAGGGTGCATTAACATTAATATAATTACTAGCACTGCCAATACCATTAACACCGTTGGCATAAATTCCTAAAACATTAGCACTAACAATACCAGAACTGGTAATATTAGATCCACCAACATTAGGAGAAAATGCTAAAATAGCTAAAGATCCAGAAACTGAAACATTATCCAAATTTAAATTACTTGATGAATTAAGAACATTTACCTGACCTTGAGAATTAACCGTTAAATTACTTAAATTAATCGCAAGCATAGAAGTATTGCTACCAATTATACTGCCATTACCACCATATAGGTATAAATTACTTGCATAAATTGAGCCAGCTACCGTATAAATTTGACTATTTCCGCTAGCCGTCAGAAAAATATTGGAATTAGCTGAGCCCAGATTAGCACCAATATATATTCCTGAATTATTAGCTGTAGTAGCTAACGCAATCGAACCGGAATTAATTGCCGACTGAACTAAAATAGCTCCTTGAGCAGAAACAACTAAAGAATTTGGTTCATTTATTGAAACCAAACTGACCTGATTTAAAGAATTAATATAAGTGGCTCCTGTGCCTGACAATGTCAAATTTATGTTGGCATTTGCGGGTGAGGCAATTGTTAAGGCATTACTAGATCCTTGACCAATTGTTGCCTGATTATTATTAATAGTTATATTGGGTGAAGCAACTTGAACCCCAAAGCCTGAATAAATTATTCCCGATCCAGTATTTGTAATATTAATGGAATTTGCTCCATCAATAAATCCATTTAAATTAATAACCGTTGAACTGGATCCAGCTTGGGCATTAATATTTAAAGCACCACTACCCGATCCATTCATGTAGATAGAATTAGCTGTTAGATTTATGGTACCGTTTGCTCCAGTAACAAAATTAATACTGCCACCGTTTTGACCGGATTGTGCTTGGCTTGAAGCACTACTACCACCACCACCACCAATGATTAAATTATTCACAAAGCTACCGCCATAACCAATGGGAATCCCATAACTACCACCATTGCCACCTACGCCTTGACTTCCATTGCTGCCAAGCGTTCCATTCACAGTGTCACCACCATTGTAACCGCCCAATCCACCGATATTTATTCCCGCACCATTACCACCACCATTTATCCCTGAACTATTACCGCCGCCACCACCACCTCCACCAAAGCCAGCCGCACTAGCACCACCACCACCACCGCTTCCACTATATTGGGCACCGTAACCACCAGCGCCACCACCACCCCCAAAGCCAATCAAACCACCACTTGCGCCACCACCACCACCGCCACCGCCATAGAAAATACTTGAGCTAGATCCACCTGCCCCACCGTTATCCCCTTGAGCAACTTCAACTGGGGCATTAAGATTTATGCCCTGAGCCGCTGAAATCGAAACCGTTCCGGATTGTCCTCCGATACCACCAGTGCCACCAATTCCTGGTGGTGGTGACGTTTGTCCAGAATACTGAATTACAATTTCTCCAGCAGCCCCGCCACCGCCACCGCCACCGCCACCACTAGCAGCAATATATGACTGGGCAAAGAAACTGCCGTTGGTAGAATTAATACTTATTACACCACCATTTCCACCATCACCACCGTTATAGCCATTGGTCTGAGCCGAAGTACCGGTAGAATTACCACCTGACCAGCCACCGGCTCCACCACCACCACTAGCAATTATTGCATAAACAGAAATGTTATTGATAGCTAATAGCGAAATACTGCCGGCATTACCTCCATTACCACCATTAGCATTAGTTATAGCTAAGCCAGCAACACCAGATGAATTTATGGTTGCGTTGGAGGCATTAATAGTATCACCAGCAACTACAGTGATTTTGCCACCACCAGAATTAATATTATTGCCATTTATATCAATTGAACTAGCTTGAAGCGTCCCATAAGTAAAATGATCGCTATTAGTGGCTAAAGAACCACCTTGGATAATTACTTGCCCGCTAGATGTATTAGTTATGACCGGAGTAGCCGTATAAAGGCTGATGTTACCACCACCGCCACCGCCACCAGAGCTATCAATACTACCAAGTGAAATACTGGTTCCGCTAGGTGCTCCAGCAATTAGTAAGACATTGCCATTACTTCCAGTAGCATATCCGCCAGTTTCAATGGGGCAGGTTACTGGAATATTGATCGTTCCTGATCCAACCTCAGTGCCAGCCCAGGCTACAATCGTAACTAAGCCACCAGAGCCAGTTAGCTGTTGATAGTTATAAGGGTTAGTTATATTAGCTAAAATACCAGTACAGCCATTTAAATTTATTTGTCCACCAGAGCTAGATGGTCCATAAATGGTTAAAATAGAATTATAATCATTATTAACCTGACCAGATTGTTTTAAATTAGAAGTAAAATTAGCTCCAGCGATTAAGCGAATATTTCCAGCCGTTCCCCCACCTTGAGAACCGGTTGAAATACTGCCACTACTAACCGTTATATCAGTATTAGCAACAATAGCCAAATTGCTTTCTGGTGAACTAATACCACCAGTTATATTAACTGCTCCATTTACGTTAAAGAAACTAGGATCGCTGGATTCAACAATATTGCCTAAATTCAGATTATTACCAAATACTTGCGTACTAAGACCAGCTGAGTTTACATTTAAAATGCCAGAAATATTGTTAACATCTACAATAACACTATAATTGGGCGCATTAATATTTAAATTCTGACTAATAAAATCTGCACCAATAATATTCAAATTACCTTTAGTGTTAAGAGCATTAATGTTTATGTCACCCAATTGGGCATTATATTGACCAGAGCCTGAAATTAAATTACTACTATTTCCATCATTATTACTAAAACTTAGATTAACGTTACTACCTTGAATTAAACCATTGTTAATTATATAACTTGGAGCATTGAGGTTTAAATCAATATTAAAATTAGCAGCTATGTGAGCATTGCTTTCATTAACAATACCAGTAATAGAATTAATCGATATATTATTAAAGTTGTTAACAGTGCCAAAATTTATAAAACTGCTTTGATCATTAATTACTAATGAATCATGCGGTGCATTATTGACTCCTTGACCTTGAATCGATGAACCTTGCATATCAAATAGATTATTTGCTGAAATTGTTTCATGCCCAGCATTTACACCAGGTAAATCTACATAAATATTGCCATAATTAACTAAATTGCCATTAACCGTCAAATTATTTTCATTTATAAAAGCGGTAACATTGTGCGGTATAAGGATATTGTTGATTAAGCCAATTTCATTTAAGTTTAGCGAACCACCATATGCCTGACCAGAAGAATTTAACAGCAAATTTTGATCATTATGATTTAATAATTGGCTTACGGCAATCGCTTCAGCAGGAGTAAGATAAGTATTAGCTCTAACACTTAAGTCAGCACTACCAATACTTATATTTACTTGATGGAAGCCAGTGATCGAACCAGCCATAATCGAAGTTGTAATTGCAGCCAAATTTAACATAGAGGATTGCTCGCTAGCCAAAATTTCTTGAATATGCTGATTAATTAAGGGCTGATAAGTATTAGCATTATAATGGCTACTAGCCTCATGGTTAATGACTAACTGATGATTTAGGTTGCTGACATTATAATTTTGAGCTGTTACAACCGTAATAGATTGACAAACAATCACCAATAAAATTAAGAACCTAATTGTAAAACTGCGCATTAGTATTTTCATGAACTGTCCTTATTGAATTAATAGAAGTAAGAGATTGCCAAGTAGTATTTTACAATAAAGAATTTTTTTTATTGTAAGGTTCTTTAAACTTAAAGCATTAATTATCTTTTATATAACAATTTCAAATTTACTATGCATTTGTTAAAAATAAAGATTATGTCTCTAAGATTTTAAGCTGATTTAAAACAGCGCCAATATTATAAAGTTTTTCCATAATTACAATACTATCTATAATTGCATTTTGGGGACTTAGGCCAAGGTTATTATTCATAGCATAAAGGGCTAGATCCTGATATTGTAAACTCTGATTAATAGCTAAGCTTAAAAGCTTATAAGCAAATTCCGATAGTTCACTGTATACACATTCGTGATTTTGCGGATGCCGAAAAGCAATAATAAAACTTTCTTTTTTACGAAATTTAGTATGGGAATTTTTATTTTGAATTATTTTATCTGCAATTTTGATTAGTGGATATTGCAAATGCATAAGTTTTAATGTGGGGTTAGGTTTCAATTTAAAATCATCAGTTAATTCATTAACAAAAGTTATCGTTTCTTGATTAAAATGAGCTGAATCTTCAATACATTCTATTTCAATCCATTCATAATGAGCTAGTTCAGCTAAATAAGGTATTTTTTTTAAAAGTCTTTCTTCGTGCCGTAACAAATATCGAGAAAAATTTTTTGCCAATTTATTAAAATGAAAATTATTAGCTGGGTAAGTTTTTAAATAGTTACGAGAAATTGCGATAAAGTTATCACCAAGAACGATTTTACACAGGGGGTAGACGCAAGTCATTAAATCCAACCAGCCAAACCAAATTAAATTAGCATAAATTTCCAAACCAGCAAAATCTTGAAATTTGGTACTAATTTCAGTATCAAATTCTTTAGATTCCAAACAGTAATCTTTAATATATTTCTGAATACTCTGTAGTGAATTTTGCATAAACAAAAAAAATTAAATTTCTGGAACCGCTGTTACAAATTGCTTAATTAACTTTAACTCATCAATAATATCACCAAATGGTGGAAAATTTTGATCCCGTTCTAATAAAATTGCTTTAGGTTTTGTCTTAGATAAAACATATGCTAAAAGCTCATATACTGGCTTAATGACAGGTGAGCCGTGTGTATCAATTATCATATCTTGTTTTTGACTATGTCCAGCAATATGGATTTGAACAACTCTTTCAAGAGGTAAATTGTCAATAAATTTATGGGGATCAAAGTTATGATTTTGTGCATTAACATATACATTATTAACATCAAGCAATAAACCACAATCAGCTCTTTCAAGTATTTGAGCTGTAAACTGAGCTTCATTCATGGTGGAATAGGGCATCATCATATAATATGAAATGTTTTCAATTAAAAAAGGTTGTTCAATAAAACCTTGAATAAATTTTATTTTTTTGACAATGTGTTTAATTGTCGCTTCATTAAAAGGCAGTGGCAATAAGTCATGTAAATAAACACCATCAATACTTGTAAAACACAAATGATCACTAAACCAAGCAATGTTATATTGATTAATCAACTGTTTAAGACTGGTTAAATAATCAATATTTAATTCATCGCTGCTGCCAAGCGACAAATTAACTCCATGTGAAATTATGGGATACAATGAATGGGCTTTTCTCAAACGTGCAGAAGCTTTTCCGCCTATATTAATATAATTTTCGGGGACTATTTCCAACCAGTTAATTTCAGGAATTTTTAGTAACTTATTTTCAGGAAACAAATATTGATCAAATTCACGTCGAAGCCCAAGCCCAACACCAAGATCCGGCAGTGAGTTAATTCGTGAACAAAAATTTGTATTGGCCAAAATACTATTTCTCAAGCTTAGCTTAGTTTTCATCAATAGGCAAAATACATATTATTACTTATTGAAATAACGTTCAAAATTATTATTATAAATCCGAACATTTAAAACATTATATCCGGATTTATAATATAGAAAAATAATTATATCAATTTAAATTATTTGCTATCTGCGCCTTTGCATGAAGCGTCTTTGCCTTTGCAGGAAGCATCTTTGCCTTTGCATGAAGCATCTTTGCCTTTGCTTGAGGCTTTAGAGCTGGAATCTTTGCTGGATTTTTTGCTTTTCTTTTCTTTAGATGACAATTCAACTTTAGTATTGTCAGCATTTGAACTTCCGTTTTCCGTTAAGCTTGGTGCATTACCAGCATGTACTGGTCCTTGAAGAACCAAACCAACACTAGCAGCTAAAAGAGCAGCTAATTTATTATTTGCTTTATCTTGCATTTAAATCTCCTTAAGTAATAATATATCAACCAACTAATTGATAGATATCAAATTGTCGGTCAGTTGCCAATTATAGCATATCTTAATTGGGATTTTCAAGAGGTCATTAACATATTATTAATTGCTTACAAATCAGTTATAAAAAAATCAAAAGTTAGTTGTCAATACTTTGTTCAAGATTATCGCGTTCAGTTGTATAGACAATATTTTCCTTGCTTAAGTCTTGTGTTTTTAATGAAGCTGAGCTCGCTTCAGTTAATTTTAATTGCAACAATTCAGTTGGATTCTTGATTAAATTAAAATAATTTTTACGCTGACTATTTCGTTTTTCAATACCTTGATTTAAAATCATAATACCAAAATAGCGCAACACCGGAATAACCACAAATAAAGTTCCATACACACACAATAAGGCTAAAACCGGTCTAAATGTGTATAATAATATATTTTGAAAACTATGTAACCATAAAAACCAGGTACCAAAAAAATTAAATAAAGCAAGAATTATTACTCCAGTAATATCAGCTTTAGAAAATTCCCATTTTGTTTCTTCCAGATAGTCACTGTGTTTTAAATTTGCAGCATACTTAGAAGTAATAGTCATTTTAGGAAACAGGTAAATTATATTGCCACTGGCTGAAACTTGCGGAATTCCTTCAAAATAAGCCAAAACTGGTAATACCAAATTTTCATTATTGGGATCGGCTCCAGTAAAAGGAGCTAATTCATTAGCTGTTACTGCCCCATTTTTTGATCTTATGTATTCAGCGATAAGTTGCCACTTTTTAGCGTCTAAATCAAGATTAGGATTTCCATCGCCAAACAGAAACGAAAAACAGCTGAACAAAAAATTTTGATTTTGACCCTGGTTATAATTTTGATTATAATTTTGGCCATATCCATAACTGGGGTTTTGATAATTCCAAATAAATAGATAGTCAATAAAATCACGAATAATAACAAAACTCAAAAATCGATCACCAAAGTCATCACGATTGTTGTTATTATCTGAACGTGAGGAAAGTAAAATGTAAAGGCCAATTAATACGAGGACAACAGATAATATAAGTATAATACCAAAAGAAATTTTTAAAAGAAAAAAACCAATTTTAAGACTATGTTTAATTATTTTAAAAGTAATTTCCTGAAACTTACTTAAAATATAACTGTTTTCAAATCCAGGATAAAATTTATAAGCTATTTGTCCCGAAGTTGTAACTTCAAGAATGCCACGTGTTTCAGTTGCAACCGTATTTAACAAATTATTTGCTTCAAAAAAAGATAATCCGGTTGCTGAAGCAATATCAGCTGGTGTCACTTTGAATTTTAATTTTGGTATGGCAGCAATAACTGTTTCTTTTTTATTCATAAAATTAAATTACAGATGTTTTAAACCACTAAAAGACTGCATAATAGCAATCATTGCACTCATAATCGACTCTCCGGCAACTAGACCTGATGCAATCGGAATATTATATATGTCAGCATTTTTATGATTGATTTTCGACCAGATAAAAGCAATCATAGCCCCAATGAAAAAGGCAAGTGTATTGCTAAATGGCATAATCCAAGCTAGACCTAACCCCATAGAAGAAGGTATGAATTTTTTAAATTTTGGTGAAGCATATCTTTCCAACAATACCAAGACAATACCAATAATACCACCAATCACTAAACCCCAGCGGGCTGTATAAGGAATATAATTTATACCATGAGCTAAGGCTTCAGCTACAGCTTTCCACATCAAGGTCGATGGTGGATTAAAATGTTCGAGGGCGGCCTTGTTCGGAATCATCAGATACCATGCGGGAACAACACTGATAGTCCCAAAAAAAACTCCGATAAACTGTGCCAAAAACTGTTTACGTGGATTAGCTCCTAGTAAATAGCCACTTTTAAGATCCGTAAGTAAATCAGCTGAGCTTATCGCAATATTCGCAGTTACCGAAGCCGCCATAAGATTAGTCGTCATATTGGATGGAGCCGCTACTGCATAAGTAAGCTGAGTAATTTTACCCATAGCTCCAATTGGGGTAACATCTGTTTCACCAGTAGCCCGACAAGCAACTAAAGCTAAAATTGCACTTAAAACAATAGAAACAATACCTAAAGGAATTGATATGGAAAAGGCAAAATATTCTAAAAGCGTCATCGCTATAAACAAAGGCACGAATCCAATTATTAGCCAACGAGTTGGAACTTCAATTTGATTGATTTTAGCAAGATTATCTTGATCGGAATTTTGCTTATTTTTCTTAAAATCAAATGATTTAGCAATTACTTTCCATTGTAAGGCAAAAGCAGTAAGTCCGGAAGTAACCATAATTGCGGTACCAGTCCATAAAGCCCATCCACCAATTAACTTATGGGGACCAGGAATTTCATGAATACCCATTACATAAGGTCCAAAAATTAGATAAAGAATTAATGAACCTATAAACATCGATACACAAACTCTTAAGCCAATAATCATTCCTGCACCAATTAACAAAACACTTGGTTCAAAGCCAAATCCCGGGAAAGATGAATAATTAGTATTATTAATACTTAATTTAAATAAAATTAATTCAGGTAATTTTATGAGCCAGTTAAAATTATGTAATTTTAAAAAACCCACACCCAATCCGGCAAACAAGGCAATGACCAAAGACCTTGCCTGATTCAAAGATTCTTTACTCTGAGCATACAGACTTTTTAAAGTTTGCGCTGCAGCAATACCGCTAGGAAAAGTTAATTGCTCACGATTAATCATTTGCCGTTTCATTGGCACCGCTAAAAACACACCAAGACAAGCTGTCAAAAATGTCCAGGCTAGCATAAGGTAAAAATTAACGTGAACACCGGTAATAAGTAATAAAGCTCCAAAAGCTGTTCCAATTGTCGATCCAGTTGAATAACCTGCTGCTGAAGCGGTGGACTGCATACAATTGTTTTCTAAAATTGTCATTTGCGATAATTTGGGAAAAATTAAGCGAAAAAAATTCCAACTAACAAAAGATAAAACGCAAGCCGTAATTGCCACACCAAAACCCCAGCCAATTTTAATTGAGGTATACAGATTAGAAATGGACATTATTGAGCCAAGAATGCCACCCATAAGAATCGCTCTAAAAGTCAGTTGGGGGACATTGTCACCTTGATATACCTTTTCATACCAAGTTTGTTCAGAAATATTGGTATTAATATTTGAGTCAGTGGTAGCAGAATCAATAATTTCAGGAATTTTAGGCACCATATCCTTTTTTAAAAAGAAAAAATGTAAGAGTATTTACAACTTTTAATATTATAAATCAGCGTCTTAGTTGTCAATTGTAAAATAGTTAAACAAATTTATTGAAATTAAGATATTATTCTACTAGTTTTTTAAAATATTAATAGCTATTTTAGGAAAAATTTTGACCACTTCGCCACAAAACCGTGAAATTAAAAAAAAATGCCCTGCTTGTCATCTGGAACTAATTACCAGTAGTTTAGTTTGTCCTAATGACAAGACGATGTTAATGGCTATTAAAGATGAAATTTCGGTTGGATCCACATTAAATGACCAATATGAATTATTGAGTGAATTGGGTCGAGGTGGAATGAGTACTGTTTATAAAGCCAAATTTTTATTTAATAATGAGATTCTGGCGGTTAAAGTTATGAATCCTGATTTGATTTCTGATGCTCAAGCCAGTAAACGATTTATCCTAGAAGGAAAAGCCATAAGTTCAATGCATCATCCTAATTTAGTTAAAGTTCACGATTTAGGGGTTAGCACGCTTACCCACCAATTGTTTATTGCCATGGAATGTATTGAAGGTGAGTCTTTAAGCGAATTAATTAAAAAAAAGGGTCCAATTAACCCCATTCAAGCTATTAAAATCTTCACGCAAGTCTGTGATGCCTTAAGCGTTGCGCATCAAAATGGCATTATCCATCGAGATTTAAAATCCAGTAATATTATGGTTTTAAATCAGGATGGTCAGGAAAATTTTGTTAAGGTAGTAGATTTTGGCATTGCCAAGCTTTTGCCTTCAGCGGATCGTCCTTCAATGAGTTTGACCCAAACCGGCGACGTGTTTGGCTCGCCAATTTACATGAGCCCCGAACAATGCCTTGGCGTAACCGTAGACTTTCGCAGCGATATTTATGCCCTTGGCATTGTCATGTTTGAAGCTTTAACGGGTGAACCGCCAATTTATGGCCATACGGTAGTTGAAACTATGCATATGCATGTATCCAAAGAGCCCCCAAGTTTTCAGGAAATCAATCCGGAAATTAATCTGCCTCAAAACCTCGAACAAGTCGTCTTAAAGTCTTTAAATAAAATGCCTGCTAACCGATATCAAACCATGCTGGAACTTAAACAGGCCTTATTAAGCATTGACATCTTGGCGCTTAATAATTTAGCGAGAAAACAATTAAAAACATCATCACGTCTAAAGATTTTTAATGTTGAAACAGCTGACGACAGTTCAACTGACAAATTGCCGCTACCACCAGCTAAGTCATCCGGCAATAACTTAAAACCAGTCAGTAAAAACTCAAAACATAATATTAAGGCCACAAAATTTAATATTTCTAGTACAATGATTATAGGTATTGTCTTAGTCGTCATTGCTTTAATTCTTATTGGCTTTACGATTGTTAACAACGCTAATAAGTAAAATCAAATTCCTTAATATTATCCATAAATTAATTATTTTAAATATATAATTTTTTTATCCTAAAAAATTTGAGGCAAAATTAATGTCAGATTATCTTTTTGAAATTGGCACCCAAGAATTACCAGCCAGTGCAATTAATTATTTAAACAGTCAAATGCTGGAATTATTCCAAAAGAATTGTCGGGAAAATTGTTTAAACTTTACCGATATTACTAACTATTCAACACCAAGAAGACTAGCTATTATAATTCAGGATCTTACAGTTGATCCTCAAAAAAATATCAAAGAAGTAAAAGGACCATTACAGGATAACTGTTACAACTCCTCCAAAGAACCAAGTCCAGCTCTACTTGGTTTTATGAAAAAATACAAATTAAATTTAAATGATATAATTTTTAAAAGTTTTAATAATCATAATTATGCCACTGCTCAAATCAATGAAAACAGTTGTGATCTAAAATCTACACTGGCACAGATTTCACTTAAAGTTTTAGCTGATCTCAATTGTGAAAGACCAATGCGCTGGGGAAATAGCAAAATTAAATTTCAACGCCCAATTGCTTGGTTGTTAGCTCTTTTAGACAGTGAAATTATTAATATCGAATTAGAAGACTTAAAATCAAGTAATATAACCTTTGGCCACAGTCTGCTAGCCAATAAGCCTATCGTTATTGACAAGCCGGGAAATTATCTGGCTAAACTTAAAGAAGCCAATGTCATTGCCTGTCAACTCGAACGTAAAGAAAAAGTTTTAGAACAGCTTAATTATGCTTTAAAAACCATTGGCGCTAGTTCTTTTCAGTCAGATAAGTCGCTGCTTGAAGAAGTTGTTAATCTTGTTGAAAATCCAATAGCTATAGTAGCATCATTTGATAAATCATTTTTAAAATTACCCCAGCTTTTAATTACTACGATAATGATTCATCACCAGCGTTATTTTCCAGTATTTGATGAAGATGACAAGTTATTACCCTATTTTATAATCATTTCTAATAACACTAATAGTAATGCCCGTGAAAATACCATCAAAGGTAACGAACGAGTTATTCGGGCAAGATTGTCTGATGGCAGTTTCTTCTATCAAGAAGATCAAAAAGTCAAAGTCGCTACCCTTACTACAAAACTTGATTCTTTAACTTTTCAGGACGAAGTTGGCAGTTATGGTGAAAAAATCAATCGTCTTCAACAACTAAGTTGCAAATTAAAAAATCACTTTAGTGATAAAACCTTTTTTGATAAGCTTACCCAAGCAATTGACTTATGTAAATTAGACTTAACTAGTAATATGGTAAGAGAGTTACCCGAATTACAAGGTATAGTTGCGTCATGGTACGCTTACGGGCAAGATTCGGAAATTTTAACAGCGTTAGCCCAACATTACAAACCTTTAAGCAATGATGACAGTTTACCTTCAACTACCTTGGGTAAAACGCTAGCATTATTAGATAAATTAGATAACATAGTATCATTTTTTGTTATTGGTAAAAAACCAACAAGTTCTTCAGATCCCTATGCTTTACGAAGACAGGGTCAAGGCATTGTTGACATTATGATTGAGTTATCTAAATTATTTAATAAATCCATAAATATAGTTGACTTAATTGAATATAACTTTGAACTAGTCAGTAATTCAATTAAATTTCCTAAGCTAAAAGAAAAAGTGCTAAATTCTCAAGCAAAAATCAAACATGATTTAGTCGATTTTCTCAATCAAAGAATTAAGGCACATCTTACTGAAGGTAAATATAATTTAAGTTTAATTGAAGCAGTTGAAGAAATTTACAATCCACTTAATGACTATCATGGCTTCATTATCCGCTTAAATGCACTTACTAATATTATAAACTCTAATCAAGATCTTAATATCATTAAATGCGGTATCAGAGTAGCTAATATTGTTGATTATAAATTTGTAAAAACTGTCAATAATGACTTATTAACTAACAAAAATGAAATTGAACTATGGCAGTCTTTTAATAAGAATATTGTTAACAAATGGAATAATCAAAATAATTTTCAAAACATTACTGACATTAATGAATTTTTAATTAGTTTTAAAATTTTAGTTGAACCCATCGAAAACTTCTTTAATGGCGTTATGGTGAATGATCAAGATACTACTATTAAAACAAATCGTCATTCACTCTTAGCCATGCTTAATAAATATTTTTTAAAAATAGCTAATTTTAAAAAAATACAGTCGATTATTCCTATTCTTCTGTTTTTTTTTGCATTATCCAGTGCAACCTTAGCTCTGGCCTTTAATTCAACTGAAGAAATCCCGGCTGCTAGTCTTAAAATTCCTGCGCTATCCCCAGAAAATTCAATTAGTACATACGTTCCTTCCAATGAAAGCTCTGGCAAAGGGTTAGCCGTTAATTTAATCTATCCTTTAAAACCTCGATATAAAGAAGGCGCGCCCATAGTAGTTGTAGTAGCTGGTGGTAATAGTGCTAGCGGTCTTAACTTTACAACGCACGCCAGTCAACAAGGTTTTATTGAAGTAAGATTTGCCTATCCTGGTGGCGGGGTGGGCAGTTTTCAATCCGGTGGCATCTATGACAATCGTGGACTATCCTGCCAAAAAGCCCTAGTTGATATTCTTAAATTTGCAGCTGGCAAAATAAAAGATTATCAAGGTCATTTTATTGATGAAATTTTACCGGTAAAACCCCTGACTTTTAATATTGGTGTTTTAGCCTGGGGCAATGGCGGTAATCTAGCCTGTATAGCAATGACCAATTTAGCTAAATCAATTCCTTTTACTTCCTGGCTTTCACTATACGAATGTCCTATTGGTGATTTATTTTCCCCACCAAATCTTGGTAGCCAGGATGAACTAATCCGCAATAATCATTACCATCTTGGTAGTGCTGCTACTGGAAAAAGTTTAATTGACTTTAACAATTTAAGTTATGATCCTAACGCCATAAGATACAACCGCAAATTCTACAAAGGCTATTCTAGCCAAGTCAAAAATGGCGTAATTTTTTATGATGAAAATCATAACGGCAAATTTGATGAAAGTTCAGAATATGCTTACAATTATAATTTGGATACTGGCCTAGATAAACAGATTTATCCTTCAGAACTTTGTCTGGCTTTTGAAAAAAAAAACATTTTTAAAATTGCCCAAGAATTTAAGAAACTTCAAGACCAAATTAATAGCGACAAAGAAAAACAAATCGATAAACCAAAACGAGCGCAGCCAGAGGTTCCAACTAAAATAATTGACCCACACAAAATAGCTATTCCCGTTCCCAAAAACAATATCAATTATCATGAGCCCGATATTGTAAAACAATATACTTTAAGCTTGAGCTGGCCAAAACAAATTGCCATGGCCAATGAAGCCATTGAATTTTATAAAATGCGTAACGCTAGTATCTACTTACCTCAACTCTGTGTCAATCTGCCCTCGCTTCTAGTTATGATTGTAGCTACCGTACTTGATCATAAGCAAATACAAGAGGACCATCCCCACATAGTTTTACAATACAATGCTTTATTAGATTCTAAGCCTTTATGGTTGAAACTTAATCCTGAACCTATTTACATAAGTAAAATCGCTAACATGAGTGTAAGAACCTTTCCCAATAATAAACCTTTAATTTCACTTGATGCCGAAAATATTAATGACTATCTAGAACCTGAAGGCCTAGTACCTGATTATGTCTATACTGAAGCCAGCATCAGTGAATTAGCCGACCGCATAATGTTTAAAAATCTTTCTAGCCCTCTTACGGAAACTTTACTGGCCAAATATGCCAAAGCTAAAAACCAACCCTTAAAAAAATCGCTTAAGTAAAGTAAAAGTTTAATTTTTAACAAGAAAACATTAATTGTCTTTAAACATTAAAGACAATTATCTTATAATATTTAATATTATTGTTGGGATATTTTGGTTATTTATGTCATATCGAATTTTAGTTATCGAAGATAGTAAAACTCAACTTTTGGCTATTAAAAATTGTCTGGAAAGTGAAGGCTACAATGTGATTACAGCCTGTTCTGGTGCTGAAGGAATAGCTAGAGCCTTTAAAGAACGGCCTCATCTAGTAATATCTGATGTAATAATGAACGGAATAAATGGCTATCAACTCTGCAGATTAATTCGCAATGAAGCCGAATTAAGTGATACCCCTGTGATTTTACTAACTAAATTAAATGCCAATATTGACAAATTCTGGGGTTTAAAGTCTGGCGCATCTTGCTATGTACCCAAAGAACCAGGCTTCCCTAGTTTAATTAAATCAGTTCGTGAATTACTAGCCATAATTGCCAATGAACCAAAATTAAGACTAATCAATGACAATACTGAACTGATGAGTCAGGACGAAATCAATAATCGTTTGATTCAAATTTTAGAAAAATTATTATTTGAAGCAACAATAATTGATGAAGTAAGAAAAATTGGTGAGGATATTTTGGATTTAAATATTATTGCTCATAAATTATTTAATCTTCTTGCCTCAATATTTAATTATAAAGCTGTTTCACTAATTGTTAATCTGCAAAGATACAGTTCAATAATAACTGATGCCTCTAATGAGAATAACCATCGCATCATGCAAAATATGGGTATTGCCATATCAGCACAACTTGGATTGCCACCGGTTCAAGAAAATATTGAAGTCTCTCATGAAATTTTCGATGATGCGCTAACAGTCCCAATAGACATATCAGGTCAACGCATGGGAATATTAATTATTAGTCCTGAAAATAATTATAAATTCAAAATTTCTGATGATAAACTATTTAAACTTATCAGTGAACAGTTATCTGTTATTTTAAGGCTGTATGGTGAACATATCCAAAAATCCGGTATCTTAAGTAAATAAAATTAGTGTTTTTTCTTTTTCTTTTTCTTTTTAAATTTATTTTTAGAAATTTGCTCTTGTGCTTTAACTTGATCAGGCTTTGTACTTTCTGGCAAGTTCGATAATTCAACATTTAGCATTTCAATTAAACTATCTTTAGTAACATTGTCAGTTTCAGTATTATCACTTAATTCGCTTTCACTAACTATCCCAAGATCAAAAG
>JAKAZS010000095.1 GCA_021815785.1 bacterium | reverse complement strand
GTAATATTAATTCGACGACCGCACCAGTAAGCTATTCAAGTAAAAAAAATAATCAAGTTAATGACTATTTTAAACTGGCACAAAACTTTGAAGCCAAGCAAGATTATGATAATGCAATTAAAAATTATTATTTATTCATCACGACCAGAGCTAAATTAGTTGGTAACAGTGATCCCTATGTCATAACAACTTATCTTACTATTGGTAAAATTTACGAAAGTGAAGACAAATTTCTCGAAGCGAAAAAATTTGTTAAAACTGGATTGCAATTGGCTAGTAGAAAATATGGTCCAGGTAATTATAATTTAAAACCGTTTGTTTGGGAAATTGCGAATATAGACGCGGCTTTAAATGATTATAAAGGTGCTAGCAGTGGTTATGAACAAGTCTATGCTTATGAAGAAAAAAAATTTGGTGTAAGTAATATTTGTTTGGTTAAACCTTTGATATTGGCTAGTGAAAATTATCTTAAGTTAAAAGATTACGAAGATGCTGATGAATTATATATTAAAGCACTTAATATCTTAAAGGCTAATAATCAGGATAATAAATTGAAGCCAAATATTATTGAGGTTTTAAATAAAATAATTGAAATCAGAAAAAATCATCAAGATCTTGGCACTGTCTCGGAATATGAAAACTATTTATTTCAGTTAAATAAATAGTTGTTAAATTAATAATTAAGGTGTAATTTCTTGATTATTTAGGTCTTCATTATTATGCATAAATAAATTAATCATGAAGTCTTTAATATACCATGAAATATCAGTAGGCTTGTCATTCATTCGTTCTTGGAGCCTGACTAAATTATCATAAGCTTTGGAATACGGATTTAACTCATAGGCCTTTTTATAACATTTTATAGCTTGATCATAGTTTCGGGTGTATTTTTCATAATCGCTAGCTAAGTTGTACCAGGCCTCAAAATTTTGTGGTTCTAGTTTAACTAGACTATTATATTCAGTGATAGCTAATTCCTGCAACCCTGCCTTATCCAAGCTTTTAGCTAAGACACTGTAAAATAGGGCATTTTTGATTTTATTATTATTGGTGAAATTAAGGATAATATTATAGGTATCAGATTTAGGAATTTTTGAAAATAACAGATTAAGCATATCGCTATAGCTTTTAGTAATTATGGTTTCATCATTAGCTAGCGCAAATAAGGTTGGTTCTAAGGCTGATTTATAATTACCTATCCAAAGTAAAGCTTTGGCATAAAATTGAGCACTGGGAACTTCTTTAATATGATAATAGGCAAGACTTAATGGCTTAAGTGCCTGTTTGAACTGACCTAAATTCATTAAGGCTATACCTTCATCAAAGTAGGCATAATAGTTATCGCCAGTATTAGCCAGTCTTGATAATTGAATGGCCCTATAATAGTCACCTTTATGAAAGGCAAGTTTAGCTAAAGCTAGTGAAATTCCCTTTAACGATTTTTGATTTTTAGCGGGATATATTTTTTGTAAATTTTCGGGTAAAAAGTTTTCTGGAAATAAAATTGAGGCTTGATTTAAAATTTCTGCAGCAATGTCTATATTATTTAAATTTACCAAGCTGTTGACTAGCCAAGTATAAAGTTTAGCATCTTTAGGGGCTAAGTCAGCAAATTTCTTCATTTCTGTATTAGCTAAGGCAGTCATTTTAAGTTTAGAATAAAGAATGGTCAGTAAAAAATGAGTTTGCCAGCAATCTTTACTGGCATTAACTTTATTCTCTAAACTGGCAATTAAAGTATTGGTTATTGGTTGAGTGCAGATTTTAATTTCGATGGCTATTTCTTCATTAGTCATATAATTAATTGGTGAAGTTACTTCACTATTAGCTATTGGGATGACAAGCACTAAAATAATTAACGCTAAAATACCCAATAAATTAATTGCTAATTTTTTCATAATACCTTTTATTAAAAGAATTGATAATTTGATTAAATTATAATATTAATGTGCGTAAAATTCTAAAATCAATTAAGATTTTTTTGAAAATAGTTAATCTTTAAAAGATTATCAAATTTTAATCTACTTCTTAAGTTTAAGCAAATAAGGAATTGGGAATATCATAAGTATAGTCGGTTTACAAGTAAATTATGTTTTAATTATAAAATGAAAAAAAAACGCAAATGTCATGGTCAAGAATTAGCTGAATTTGGACCAACCTTATTTGTCATTTTCATTTTGTTATTATTTCCAGCTTTAGGTTTACTATATTTTCTGGCAGCCTATTCGGCTGGGTGGTATTTTAATCATATGATGGTGCGTGAGCTTTCGGTAACTTCATTTGCCAATTGGGCTACAGTAGAAACGAATAAAGTTAATTTATGGAATACCTCATCGCTAAAGAGTTTTACAGGTACAATTACTACTGCGGCACTAAATCCGGCGCCAATGCTAGTAGCTTCCAGTAATCCTAATTCTCCGCAACTAGTTAAAGTTACGACAAATATTAATATACCATCATTTGTTAATATTCCTTTCTTTAACACTGTTCCAGGTTTAGGGCAACCAATTCCTATGAAATTTACTGAAGAATATCCGCAACAAAATCCTGATTAAATACTTAAGTTAATACCGGGTTTAAGTCAACTATTACCATAAAAATTTTTCCAATAAATCACGGTAACAAAATTTTGAAAAATAAAGTTAATCCAAAAAGAAGGTCAAACAAAGCTATGAAAAAGAATCGTAAAGGAGCTAGTATTGTTGAATTATGTGCAGGCTTGGTAATATTTATCCCGGTTGTATTAGCTTTACTTGATGTGATTTTTGTTTCCTTGTACAAAACTGAAACAGATTCACTGGCTAAACGTAGTGCTATTGCTGCAGCTACTACCAATTATGGTACTACTAACCCGGCTACTACACCTGTATCCAGTTATCAGGCTGCAGCCCAGTCGGTTTTATCTACCTATAATTCAGGTAGTTTAGCTTCGCCAGCAACGGTTGCAGTATCTTTTATTAATAATACTTCTGCCGCTCCCACCGCATCTAATCCTAATCCCCCGTTGACTTCGACCGTAACTAGTACACCAACAACTACAACTGATGGTATTGTTACTTTGGTTACAACTAAATGGAATTTACCTGTGCCAATTCCTTTTGGTGGGCCAACCTCAGTTACGTTAGTGGCGCAAGCTTCATCTCCATTAGTTAATAATTTGCCGGTTACTACAGGGCCATAATTTTTTTCCCTAAAGAGTAGTTTGCTTATTAATTATTGGCAAAAAACGCGTGTCAGGATTTAAAAATATAATAAAACTAAGCCATTAGTTTAGAACTGTCACACAATTTATTTAGCGAAAAGATAAAAATATTGAGGGGATTAAACTTAGGATAAAGCAGATAAGTGTAAACCAAATTATTGCCTTATGCCATTTATGAAATTTAGTTAACATATTCGCCCCATGATTAATGAATTTATCGAGATTTAATCTCTTTGTAATTGATTATATAATTTTTCGGCAATTTTCATAGATATTCCTTTAACTTTTGCTAAGTCTTCAAGATTGGATTTTTTTAAATTATCGAGCGAACCAAAGGCATCTAACAGTATTTTTGTTCTTTTTGGTCCAATACCAGCTAATATCGATAACTGTGATTTAGCCACCCGTTTAGCGCGTAATTGGCGGTGATAGGTAATGGCAAATCGATGTGCTTCATCTCTGATTCTTTGCATTAAGTATAAGGCCGAACTGTTCCTCGTCAGTAAATGTGGTTTGTCAACATTCGGGAAATATATTTCTTCCTGTCGTTTAGCTAAACCTACAATGGTAAATGTCGCTAAATTTAATTCTGTTAATGCTTCAATTGCTGAATTTAACTGCCCACGTCCACCGTCAATTACAATTAGATCAGGCAAATTGGCTTTAGCATAACGTCTAGTAATTACTTCTTTCATTGAAGCAAAGTCATTAGGGCTTCCTTCAACACTTTTAATTTTAAACCGGCGATATTCACTTTTTTTGGCCTGGCCATTTTCAAAAACTACCATACTTGCTACATTATCAACACCTTGGATATTAGAAATATCAAAACACTCCATGCGATAAGGTATTTTTGTTAAACTTAATTCAATTTGTAAGGCTTTTAATGAATCATGGGGAATAGTAATTTCTTGACTAGAAATTGTTTGTTCAAAATTTTGCCGGGCATTATTAACAGCCATTTTGATTAATTCTTGTCTTATGCCACTAATTGGCGTAAAGATTTTTATTTTAGTTTTGCTTTTAGCTAGTAATAATTCTTCTAAGGCTGATTTATCCTCAATTTCATGTTGCAGTAAAATTTCTTTTGGAATACAATTGTCTTCACAATAACTATAATACTGATCAATAAATGTATTAAACGCCTCTTGGAATAAGGTTCTTTCTTTA
Organism: bacterium; assembly: GCA_021815785.1. Classification (GTDB taxonomy): domain Bacteria; phylum Cyanobacteriota; class Vampirovibrionia; order Obscuribacterales; family JAKAZS01; genus JAKAZS01. Next base: position 4,806 of record JAKAZS010000095.1, on the reverse strand, counting down.
AGATTTAAAGGAATATTTTCACATTGAATTAATTTGCCGGATCGAACTTGCATAAAACAAATTACAATAAGCTCGTCATTATGATATTCGCCAAAAATGTCCTGGTTAATCTTAGAATCTTCAAATATAACACTTTGTTTTTGAGTTATAGACTGCAATAAGTGGTATCGATCCCTGATTTTTGCAGCTGTTTCAAATTCTAAGTTCTGGGCAAGACTTTCCATTTCCTGTTTAAAATTATTAATAACTTCATTTTGTTTGCCACTTAAAAACATTTCTAATTCATGTAAAATTTTTTGATAATTTTCAAGGCTTACCAGATTTTGACAAGGAGCCAGGCAAAGACCAATGTGGTAGTTTAGACATGGGCGATCTTTGAACAATGGTTTGGGGCGCTGACGTAACGGGAAAACTTTACGTAAAATTTTAACTGTTTCCCACATATTACCTTGGTTTACAAAAGGACCAAAAATTTTTGCTTTAGGATAGGATTTACGAAAATTTAAAGGATATCTAGTCATAACTAGACGCGGGAAATTTTCACCATAGGAAATAGCTAGCCAAGGATATTTTTTATCGTCTTTCAGAGTTACATTATATTTAGGCTTATGCGTTCTAATTAAAGTTGCCTCAAGTAATAAAGCTTCTTTTTCCGTAGCTGTTAAAATAATTTCTAGGTTATGCGTTTTTGGTATCATAATATTAAGTTTAGGTCGATCTAGCCATGAGCTAATATTAAAATAAGAACGAACCCGTGAGCGCAAATTGACCGCTTTGCCAATATAGATAATTTCATTGTTAATATTTTTAAATATATAAACACCACAACTAGATGGCAAATTGCTTACTTTATTAAGGATTTCTTCGTTAAAGATAATTTCGCTCATGTTAACTTTTGATGATGTTGTTGCTGATAGGCTTGGCGATTCTTAAAATTTTTGGTTAAAGCGTATTTTAATCTTTAATATATATCAAAATTTACTTAGATTGATTAAAAATTATATTAAAGGCTGATTTTACATTTTTGGCATGGCTAATGCTTATTTGGGGATACTGATGGTTCAATTCCTGGTTATTAACTTCCTGGATATTAGGCAGAACTGCTTTAGTAATACCAAGGGCAATAGCCTCTTTCAGGCATTTACTTAAATCAAAATTAGGTCTTATTTCGCCAGTTAGGCCAATTTCGCCTAAGGTTATAGCCATTGGTGCAATTGCCTGATTTAAATAAGAGCTTGCAATACTTAAGGCAACACCTAAATCACCAGTAGTATCAGTAATATCTAGTCCTCCAACAATATTAACATAGACATCGTATTTGCTTAAATTTAAGCCTACATGTTTTTCAAGTACAGCAATTATTTGCAGCATCCGATTATAATCAAACCCATTAACGACTCGTTTAGGATTTGGGCAAAAAGTTTGGGTGGCTAGAGCTTGGACTTCCATAAGCAGTGAATTGGCTCCGCGTCCAGTTGCCGTAATTACTGAACCAGCTGGCATTTCAAGATTGTTAGCGCTAAAGCGATGGTGAAGTAAAAACTTGGATGGACTGGTAACTTCATTTAATCCATTGGTTTTCATCGAAAATAAAACCAAATCACTAGTTGGACCAAATCGATTTTTAATTGATTTTATTACCCGTAAATTATTTAAATTATAGCTTTCAAATTGTAAAACTACGTCGACCGCATGTTCAAGTACTTTAGGTCCAGCAACAATGCCATCTTTGGTAACATGACCAATTAAAATTACCGTAATATTTTTAGCCTTGGCATATTTAATAATTAAATTGGCTGATTCACGTACCTGACCAATACTACCTGGAGTTGATGATAACATATTGGTAAATATTGTTTGAATACTATCAATAATGACAATTTGTGGATTTAAATTATTTAAATAATTAAAAATTTCCTCAAGATTTTGTAAGGCAAGAACTTTTAAATTTACTGCTTGAATATTTAAGCGTTTAGCACGTAAACTGATTTGTTTTAAGGATTCTTCACCAGATATATAAGTTACATTTTGGGTTTTAGCAATATTATCGGCTAATTGTAAAAGTAAAGTAGATTTACCAATACCTGGTTCACCTGCTAATAGAACCACACTGCCTTGAACCAACCCACCACCCAGTACATTATCTAGATTATTAAAACCAGTCGTTACCCTTGATTCTGGCTCGTCAAGGTGGGTAGCATTAAGATCAAATTGCGTAGGGTTAAAACTATCGCTAAAACTGACTTGATTAAGGTTTTTGGTTTTACTGTTTTGTTCTGATTCATCAATTATAAATGAATTCCAAGAGTCACAGTTAGGACATTTACCTAGATAGCCTAAAGTAACAAATTCACAACTAGAGCAAATATATCGAGATTTATTTTTAAGCATAGGTTATATCGATAAAATAAGAATTATACTACTAAAGAAAATTCTGAACCAATGAATATTATGATTTAATTTAGTTTTTGGAACCAATCAAGGATTCTAACTGCATTTCGTCCATTTCATCTAAATGAAATGATTCATTGGCCAAAGGGAATTTAGCAGTTTTTACATCATTGGCATAATTATTTATTGCTTCTTGCATAATATCAGCTAAGGTAGAATAGTACCTTACAAATTTAGGCTTAAAATCCGTAAATTTACCTAGCAAATCATCGGTTACTAAAATTTGTCCATCGACATTATGACCAGCTCCAATTCCTATTGTAGGGATATTGAGCTGATTCGTTATGATTTTTGCTACTTGAGATGGTACCATTTCTAAGACGATGCTAAAAACGCCAGCTTGTTCGAGAGCTTTAGCATCAGTAATTAATTTATTGGCTTTATCGACATCTTTGCCTTGAACCAAATTACCGCCAAAAATATTAACAGATTGCGGGGTAAAACCCAAATGCCCCATCACGGGAATACCAATACTTGTTAGATGTTCAATGATTGTTAAATTATGTTGATTAACTCCTTCTAGTTTTATAGCTTTAGCGTTTGCTTCTTTAATTAAGCGACCAGCATTTTCAATTGCGGTTTTAAAGTCACTTTGATAACTCATAAATGGCATATCGGCTACGACAAAAGCTCGCTTTACGCCACGGGTAACTGCTTTAGTGTGATGAATCATATCTTCCATCGTGACACTATGAGTGGTCGGATAGCCTAAAGCAACCATGCCTAAACTGTCGCCAACCAGGATGACATCAACATTACTTTTATCTAAAATTACTGCTGTTGAATAATCATAGGCAGTTAAGGCGACTATTTTTTGCTTTAATTGTTTAAATTTAGCAAAACTTAAAATATTGATTTCTTTTGACATTGTGGACAATCCCTATAAATTAATTTTTAATATAATAACTGACAAAGTAATACTTGGATATTAATTTTATTGAAATATTATCTTTGCGGAATAAATAAGTAGTCAGTTTTATCATGATTGAGCCGAAGTAAAGTTACTTTACCTTCTAATGAGCTAGGTTTACCGTTATTATTGATTTCTTTATACATATTGCTAATGATTTCTTCTTCAACCTTACGCAGTCTATCTTGATTACGTTTTAAACAAATATCTAGAGGAATATCGAAAAACCAAAGTTGGATGTCATCATAATTAGCTTGTTTGGCTCGGTTAATAATTGGATCGCGATGCCTGCGATTTAAATTAGTGTTGTCAATGACAATTTTTAAATTTTGACTTAAGGCGTTATCTAATTGCTCAAAAAACAATTTAAAAACTTCTTTAGCATCTCCTTGAATTGCTTCATCGCCATATAATTGTAAACGAATTGAATCGGCGTTTAAGATTTTATACCCTTTTTTAGCAAGTTTTTGAGCTATAGTAGTTTTTCCTGATCCAGGGATACCAATTAAGAGGATTATTTGCTTGGTCATTTTTCTGTTAAATTGTTCAATATTTAGGAAAATTAATTTTTTTAATGGTTTAAGGCATTGGCAGTAAATCGTGGGGACTTTAGCTTATTGTCATACCTTGGCATTGTAGCTATTTGACTAATTGTGCTTCAAAGGCTCCACCACCTTGAGTTTTACCGTTTAAATAAGGTCCTTGATAGTCTTTTTCATTAATCATTGAAACACTTGCCTTAATAACCATTGTTCGGGTCGTGCTCGCTCCTTTACCTTTTGTGTATTTCCAGACTAAAGTGACTTTAGGAAAGTAATACCAACCTTTTTCTACGTCAAAACTTTCATTAGTGCTTGTATCTAAACCATGACCTTTAAGACTATCATTATATTGTTCAAGAAATAAAGTGGTATGGACTGTTTTAAAGTTCGACTCATATCCAACTTCCCATTTTCCTGATAAATCAGGAGGGTGATCGGGCATAGTATCTTCGTTTTTATTAATTTGACCTTGGGCATTATTTTGAGCTGGGGTATTTTCATTACTGCTTTTTTTATCCTGATTAGGATTGGTGGTCGCTGGTGTTTGATTAGTTGTTGGGTTTGGTGTAGTTTGTCCTTGGCTTACGCTAGTTACCGGTGGATTAATTAATTCAGCCTGCCAAATGCCAGTCAAACTTTGCCCATTAGCTTGAGCTAAATATTCACCACTTAAATAAGGTCCTTGATAGTATTGGTCATTTACATTTTCTAATTTGCCAGTGTATTTGACAACAGGATTATTTGGATCACTGTATTGTTTGTAAAATTCGACGGTTAAATCTGGGTTAACCTGACCGTTAATAATATTAAAATTCATATTGGTGTCTTCATCGATACCGGTTCCTTCAAAATTATTTCCATTTTGAGTTAATTTGAGCTTGGCTTTTAAGGTTTTATCCTGAA
>JAKAZS010000094.1 GCA_021815785.1 bacterium | reverse complement strand
AATACCCGGACCCGATGTAGCGGTCATCGAGCGGCAACCACTAAAACCAGCTCCAATAGCCATGCCAATAGCCGCCAATTCATCTTCAGCCTGAATAACGGCAAAAGTTGCTTTATTATCCTTTGTTAAACGGAATTCTTTTAAATATTCAATTAATGATTCACAAACACTGGTTGATGGCGTAATGGGATACCAGGTAACCACGCTAACACCACTAAACATTGCTCCTAGAGCGCAAGCCGAATTGCCATCAATAATTATTTTATCAGTAGTTTTATCAATACGACTTACCCGATAAGGGTCAGTTTTAACTAAATTTTCTTGAGCATATTTCAGCCCAATTTTAACGGCTTTTAAATTTAAATCAATGGCTTTGGCTTTACCATCAAATTGTTGAGCAATACTGTTTTCAATTTCTTTTTCTTCAATACCTAAAATTTGGGCTACAACACCTACATAAATCATATTAATTACTAATTTTTTTAATTTAAAATTATCAGTAACCTGAAGAACTAAATCATTGAATGGAATGGCATAATGAATAACATCTTGGCGGATAGCTGATAAATTTAATTCAGCTGGGGATACACAAACACCATTTTTAGCTAAACCCTTTACATCTTCGATGGCTGTTTGAGGATTCATAGCCACTAAAAAATCTTTATTGGTTTTATAGGCTAAATAGCCTTTTTCACTTAGTCGTATGGTAAACCAAGTAGGTAGACCAGAAATATTTGAAGGGAAAAGATTTTTACCACTAACGGGAATGCCCATATGAAACAGTGAACGCATTAATACTGAATTAGAAGATTGGGAACCCGAACCATTTACAGTTGCCACTTCAATAGAAAAATCATTAATAATATGTTCCTGATTTAATTTTTCGCTTTGATTAGCTAATAAAGTTTTCAATTTTTTTCTCCAAAGGTTATATATACCGCAATTATAAAATAATTAAAATAAAAATTTATGACATTATCAATTCTAACAAGCAATTTTAAATTGCTAAAAAAAATAATGTTTTTACTTAAGAATTGTGTAAAAACCTGTTAATAATTCTTATTTTTCTAATACAATATTTATGGCTTGTGGTCTTTCATGATTGTCAAAGAGTTTTTTTAAATTTACATTTATGTCTTTGCTTAAATGGAAACTTTCAATTTGTAAATACTTAAAATAATCGTCCAGTGATTTTAAGTTTTTGGGTGTTAAAAAAATAAATTTAATATTAAGACCATGATTTAAAGCTAAAAACCAGGGATTAATAAATTGAGTTATTGCTTTAGCACTAGCTAATACTACTACTGATTGTGATGAATTGCAGGCCAGGCTAATGCCAATGGCCTGGCCTAATTCTAAACCATTACCATTAGTATTTAAACTATAATAGGAACTCGAACTAGTCCAGGCAAAGCCGATAGAATAATTATGAATTTTAAGACTTTGACAGGCTACTAATGGATCTTGGGCAGGTTTAATTACGCTTAAATTGTTTAAAAATCTGGCCAAAGCATTAAAACTTTGAGTTTCATTAGCTTTTAAAGCTTTTAATAAAGTTAAATTTTGAGTTATAATATTATTTTTACGGGCACTGGCTTGATCAAGCCAGTTTTTATTGATTAAGGCTTGAATTTCGTTTTGAATTTTAAGACAACTGGCAGCTATGTCAGCAATTAAATTAAGATAACTAGGGATGGTTGCGATTATATTATTAAAATCTAAATTTAACTGAATAATGATTTTTTGATTTTGCATATATTGCAAGTTTTCAATAAAAGTAATTTGGGGGTTTTTGACACCAATTAACAGTATCACATCATGTTTATCTAAGATGGCTTGATTATATTTTAAGTCATCTTGTAAATGCCCTAGGAAAAACTCATGATTGGTTGAAAAATTAACACTAGTATAAATAGCCTCGCCATATACACTGGCAGCTAAAATTTTAGCTAATGACTCAACCTCCCGCCTAGCCCCACATTGATTAATTTCATCGCCAACTATAATAGTTGGTGAATTAGCATTAAACAACACCTGGGCAATTTTTTTAATGAAATTCAGGTCGGGAGGATTAAAACTGTTAGTTTGTGGTGGTAAATAGGCTAAATATGAATCTACCTGATTATTGAGCAATTGCTGGTTAATTCGTATACTAATTGGTCCCCGGGGCAGACAGCCCGCCTGAAAAAAGCCGTTGCGCAGAGAATAAGTTAAATTTTCGAGATTATTTATAATTATATGATGTTTAGCTGGTTTAGCTAAATTAAAATTATGATAAAGTTCTTGGCTAAAGTCTTCAAAATAAATGACTATTAGCGGAATATTGGTCAAATTAGCACTATATATTGCTGGATATGCTTCAAGGAATTGGGCATAATCTTTTAAGAAAACAATGCTGGTTTTTAAACAAGCTTGACTATAACCCATTGCACAAGCTGTAATAGTTTTAGGACATGCACTGGTTAATATATTAAAATTAGTTGCACTATTATCCAGTTTGGTAAACACATTCGAATCGGTAGTAGCAAATAAGTGACTTATTCCTTCACTTATTAACTGGGCAACTATGATGTCAATACATTGATTTGGGACAGGGTTTGCATTCATATAATTAAAGATAATCTAATTCTTGGATGGGAAATGGTAGTAATTGACTTAAACCTGTAAAGCTATTTTTTAAATCGGAACTTAACGCAAGTAACATAAATATACCCCAATTTCTTGGACTATAAAAGCTCTGTTCAGCAAAATTGGGCATATTAGTAAAATATTTCTCATTGGCTTCAAACATTTTTAAATCGGTAATACTTTGTTGGATACAATTATTCATCAATGAATTTACTAGATAATCGGGATTTTTACCTTGTATTTCGAGGATGCGTGCGTTTAAATTATTTACTTCATATAAAATATAAGCCTCATTAACCAAGTCAATTAAAGTTTGAATTTTTGGCCATTTAATTTGCGAAAATCTGGCTAGATAATTTTCTTTAAAAATTTTAAATGACCAATAATTTTCATTGCGCAAAATTCCCAATGGATTATGTTTATTGCATTCGTTATAAATAGGGGATAGCCAAGCTATTGACTTTTGCTCTAAATCAGTACATATATAGCTGTTTTTATTTAATTGATTTGACGAATTAATTGCCCCATCATTATTAGCTAATTTAATGATAAAATTAAAATCTTGGTAAGCTAATACTTCAAAGCCAAATTTATTGTAAAATTCTGGTTTAAGATCACTAAATAAAATGATGCCATCATAATTTTGATTAAGACAAAGTTGGACAACCTGGTTAATTAATTCACTGCTATATCCTAAATTACGATATTTTTTGAGGATATAAATTGCTCCTAAACCAGCTAATTTATAAACACGATTATTATAGCGTAAATGTAACTGATAGAATTTTAGACCACCTAAAACTTGATTCTTATGCAATAAAACCAAAAATTGATAATTAGTTTTTGCCCAGTTCAAATTAAGTAATCGTTGATTTAATGAAAAATATTGCCTGATACTTAGCCCGCTATGCCAAATTTCATAAGACTCATTTAAAATTGTTTTTAATTGTAATTGACTAGCTAAAGCTAAACTCAACTAGGCTTACCCCAGTACCAGCCCTGACCATATTTAACGCCATTTTCCAGCAGGAATTCAAGATCTTCACGCTCTTCAATACCTTCAGCAATAAGATCTGAGCCTAAAGCCTGGATAACTTTAATTAATCGAGTCAATAATCTAGCCTTAGCTGGTTCTTTATAAGCGCCCGAAACATATTTACGGTCAATTTTAACTATATCGGGTTCTAGTAAAATTAAACTTTCTAATGAACTACGACCAAAACCAACGTCATCTATAGCCACTAAAATTCCATTTTCGCGCAAAGTATGCACATGATCCCTTAAATAAGTTGGATCACCGATAAATTGTTGTTCACTAATTTCGATACAGAAATTACCATCTTTCTTGTTGTCAGGAAATAAAGTTAAGAGTCTGTCAATAGGAGTATCAATAATGGTTGAGGGAAATAAATTGACATGAAAACAGACATTTTGATCAAATTTAGGGTCCACTGTGGCATTTAAACATGTCTTTAAACAACGTAAATCTACAATAGTCAATAAATTATGCTCAATACTTACCCTGAATAAATCATCAGGCATTTCAAAAGCTCCAGCTGGGCCACGACTTAATATTTCATAACCCATGAGCTTTTCATCACTTAGCGATAATAAAGGCATAGATACAGCCTTGAAACAGTCACCCTGACGCAATTGTTCCAATAATTGGTCTAATGCTTGCTTGTAATCAGGAGATTGGATATTTTCGGCAGATTTAGCTTCAGCAGTGGTAACACGATTTTTTCCAGCACTTTTACTTTCAGAAACAGCATGTCTAGCTAATGATACTATTTCTTCAATCGAACAGAAATTATAAGGTAAGGCTAAAACCCCCAAGCTTGCTGTAAGTCTAATTGTTTCATTTGCTAAACGCATTGGACTTTCACCTACCGACAGACGAATTTTTTCGGCAACTAAAATAGCCTCGGCTAATCTAGTTTCAGGCAATAAAATCAAAAATTTATCCCCACCAATGCGCGCAATATAATCAGTGGGACGTAAAGTATCTTTTAAACGGTTAGCAGTTTCTTTGAGAACAATATCACCGGTTGCATGGCCAAAGGTAGCATTTATACGACCAAAGTCATCCAAATCAACAAGGATCGCGGATAAAGCCCAGCCACCACGTTGGGCTCGGAAAAACTCATTTTGCAAAACAAAAGCTAAACCACTAGCACTTAAGACTTCCGTTAAGGCATCATTTTGTTCAATGGCTTTAAGCCGAAGCTGGCTTTGAGCCAATTCATTACGAGCTTCATGTAAATTGGTTTTTACTCGATTTAATTCAATTGTATACTTTATAAAATCAGCAATGGAATTTTTATCTAAACTGGAACTAAGGCTATAAATATCATTACTGATTTCATCCCTTAAAATTTCGGCATTAAGATCTATTGTGTCGCAAATTAATACGATTGGAATATTTTGAACCAGATTACGAATTTTCGTTATAATTTCTGGTGAATTATGATTTTTGCCAAAATTAATTACTAATAAGTCTAAATTATCATTTTTAAGCTTAGTTATTGTTTTTTGTAAATCATCAGTAGATTCTAAATTTAAATTATGAAGTAACTCATTTTTAAATAAAGAAATTAATTTAGGATTGGGATTTGTATTGTAATCAAAAAGCAAAACGTTTTTGACTTGACCAACATTTAATTTGTGAACCATCTATAGTAGAATAAAACTCCAGTTAAAGTTAAATATTAATATATCTCAATAAATATATGCCACAAAATAATATTTTTAACACTATTTTAAGACTTATACTATTAAAGATTAAAATTAAGTATTTGGCTAATACTTTTTAGTTATTTCTAAATATTTCTTTAAACTTTTATAATATATCGTTTTTTATGGAAAAACTAATCAAAATTTTAAACTTAAATAAAAAAAGTCTCATAAATATTCTAGCAGGCTTGTTTCTAGCAGGAATTTGTCTCTATTTTGTCTTTAGCAAAATTCAATTAGGTCAAATTATTAAAGCATTCGATTCAGCTAATTTACTATATTTAGTTCTAGCTATTGTGGTTTCAATTCTTTCACATGTCATACGAGCGCTAAGATTTGTACTGCTTTTAAAACCACTTTGCAATAGATCGATTAGTTTATTTAACTGTTTTGCAACCATTATGTTTGGCTATACCATAAATTTGGCGATACCCCGAGCTGGTGAATTAGCCAGGACTTATTATTTAGCTAATCTGGAAGACTTACCGATAAGTTTAATTTTGCCAACGGTAATTATTGACCGGCTTTTAGATATTATGATGTTAGCTTTACTAGCCTGTCTTAGCCTATATTTTTTACCAGCTCACATCGCCCAAAATCTTCCATGGCTTAAAAATACCGCCCTAATGTTATCTTGTATGGCTGGCGCAGGTTTTATATTGTTACCTGTTTTGCCAAAAGTATTAGAAAAAATAAGCAAAACTATTAAAATAAGTCAAATTGAACATATTTTAAAGCAAATTGAACAAGGGGTTCAATGTTTAAATTCACCAAAGTATTACCCACAAATACTAAGTTATTCATTTTTCATGTGGTTTATGTATTTTTTAAATTATTTATGTGTTTTTAAAAGTTTACACTTATTTAACTTGATTAGTTTAAATATAATGTTTACAACGTTTCTCGTAGGATCGCTAAGCGTTTTAATCCCAACACCCGGCTGTGTAGGTAGTTTTCACTTAATGGTCAGCGAGACTTTAAATCATATTTCGACTATTTCTATTGATAATGCCGTTATTTTTGCAACAGTATTACATTTTACCTGTTTTATAATATCGACAATACTTCCGGCTGGATTTTGTATGTTGATTTTAGCTTACAAGAAATTTAAACGGAAAATTTAATAAATTTACAAATTTGCTTCTTTTGAACTCAAAATATACTTTAATAAGGTAACCAAAAAATTATATATATATTTTGTGAATACAATTAAATAAGTAAAAGATTAAATTTTTAAAGAATTTACAATTGTCGATTAAACTACAAAAATAAGCCAATTTAGTAAAATAATTTTTTACTTACTTAAATTAATTCCCTAAAATAACTTAAATTTCTTAAAAATAAATTCTTATATCAGGAGGTCCAACGGAAAATATGTCATCAGTTATGAATGTGAGCGATACAAGTTTTGAAATGGAAGTTTTACAGTCAGACATTCCAGTATTAGTTGATTTTTGGGCACCTTGGTGTGGTCCATGTAAAGCAGTTGCTCCAGTCGTCGAAGATATATCCAAGGAATATCAAGGCCGACTTAAGGTAGTTAAACTAAATACTGATGAAAATCCTAAAACAGCCCAGGCTTATACAATAAAAGGTATACCAAGTCTATATATATTTAAAAGTGGTCAAGTAGTCGAACAGGTAGTTGGAGCTGTACCAAAAGCTAAATTAGCTGACGCTATTAATAAACACGTTTAATTCATTCAAAGGAGAAAATATGAAATTACATTCACAAATTATAACCGGAATCCTTATGTCGGTAGCTTTATTTGGTTTTAATTATCCAAGTTTAGCTGCTTCTAACGATACGGAAGCTAGTACCGAACAAAATCAATCGAGTAGAGACATTACCGAAACGATAAAATCCAAATCTAGCCTTAGCAAATTTTCTAAACAAGCCCAAAAAACTGGTTTAGATAAAACCCTTAAAGGTAAAGGACCATATACGGTTTTTGTTCCTTCAAACAAAGCTTTTTCAAAGTTAACGCAAGAACAAAAAAATGAATTAGCTAATCCTGAAAAATTAAAGAAAGTTCTTAGTCATCATGTAATTGCCCATAAATCCTTGGCAACTCATAATATGAATGAAAAAATGAACGTTCCTTCAATGTCTGAAGAATATTTAGTCCTTGAAACCAGCAAAGATGGGAAAAAAATAGTCGGTGGAGCTTTAATTAAAGAAGAAGATATCAAATGCAAAAATGGTGTAGTCCATGTTATTGATGAAGTTTTATTTCCTGGCGAACCAGCTAGTAAAGAAGCTAGTGGTTTAGATAAAACCAAAGTAGAAAGTTCATCTTCCTTAAAAGAAAGCCATACGCAAAAATCGGAAAGTTCTACTTCCGTCAATGAAAGTGATGCAGCCAAGAATACTGAAAATACAGTGAAATCATCGGATTCTAATTCTACTTCACAAGAATCAACCGATTCGATGAATGAAAGTAAATAATTATTTTTAGAAAATAATTAAACAATTTGCTAAATTTGTAACAAAATGACTTACCTGTGTCAATATATAGGTAGGTCATTTTGTTAGAATTAATTTTTAAGGAAAAATCCCGTGAAAGATATATTAATTAGTTTTCTTATTGCTTTAGTAATTGGCTGTTTTATCAATAGTTATAATGACAGCAATAAGACCGCCTTAAATCCTGATATGCCTAATAACCAAGTCTCTGCGGACATCGGTAATACACCTAATAGTGATTCTAATGTTGCCATTAAAAAACAGCCTAATATTACTAATCAAAACGTATATAACAATAATAACCCTGGCAATAACCCGATGTTGCATGGTAATTTAAAATGAAAGACTTTGTTATAGCTACCTTTATCGCTTTAATCATTGTCAATCTAATTGAAAGTATTGACAAAGAAAGCCCAGTTTCTTTACCGGTAGGAATTAAAAACATTCGGGAAATAGGTAGTGGATCAGATAAGTCGGATAGTGTAATTAGTGATTTTAACTATACTAATACGTCCAAAAGTCAATATATGACGACGAAAATTTCTGGTGGCCAAAATAAGTTAATTTCTGATTTTCCAATTCAAATAAATAATTAAGGAGTTTTAAATGAAAACCTCAGCGCGCTGGATATTATTGATTGCCTGGACATTATTGTTGATTTTTACCTCACCATTTTGGAATCCGTTTACATCATTTCCGGCCTTATTAAAATATTCTATTGTGTCAGTAATCGCAGCGGCCATTTTTGGTGCCTTGGTTATGATGATTCAATATTATTTAATTATTTCCATAATCTTTCCCTTGCCACCTCGAGCTGATAGTAAAGCACCAAAATCGAAATTAAAGAAGTTTTTTCCGTTTCTGTATAAAGCCATTCCTATTAATCCAAAAGCACCAGCTGTTTTAAATGAATTAGTCGGCAATAATGAAGCTAAAACAGAAATCAAAGAAGTTATTGACATGCTGTCTAACCCTGATCATTATGTAACTACAGGAGCCACCGTGCCTAAAGGCATGTTATTTGTTGGTCCACCAGGAGTTGGCAAGACTTTATTTGCCAGAGCTATAGCTAACGAAGTTGGAATTCCTTTTTATGTTTTAGATGGATCCAGTTTAAGTGGATTGATTTTTGGTTTAGGGGTATTAAAACTCAAAACCATTTTCAGTAAATTGCGTAAACATGATAAAGCTATTTTATTTATTGATGAAATTGACTCTATTGGTTCTAGGCGTACTAGCGATCGAGGCTTTGGTGCTGTTTCAGATATGAATATGACTTTAAACTGCCTGCTTACCGAAATGGATGGTTTCCATAATAACGGCATTTTATTCGTTGGTGCTACTAATAGAGTCAATTTCATCAA
>JAKAZS010000016.1 GCA_021815785.1 bacterium | reverse complement strand
AGTTAATGCGCGCCTAAGGCTTTTTTTGAATTAGCATTAATTCTTGTCCATTAGTTAATTTACCCTGATTTTTAAATAAAAATCCCGGGTTTAAACTATGACTAACCGTTGGCATAATTTTTAAGATTTGCAGATTTTTAAAATTTTGCGTCAACTTAAACAATTCATCTTTACTACCAATAATGTAACTATTCTGTGTTGAATTAATAAAGTTTTTTAAGTCAGTTTCATTGTTTAAACTAATTGGTTCAGTATTGGTAGTAAAAGTCAATTCATCAAACCATTTATTTTGAATGCTGCCATAAATGCCAATTGGTGAATTTTGTTGTTTCTTAATTATATCTTTAGCATAAATTATCGCTGGCTGAAATTTATTAATATTAGGCAATATATAATTAGCAAATACTAAAGTTAGGTAAATGAGATAAAATCCATTTAAAATATAGGTGGCATTAAGCTTTTTACGGAAAAGTAAAAATATATTACCCAGAAAAATCATAACGGATATAGCAATTAAATATAGATTAAGTGAATTGTTAAATTTAGGAATAATTAAAGTTATATAGGTAAATCCCAGACAAATTACATTAAGTAAAGAAGCAAACACATAGCCATATAAGGCATTATTTTTACTACTTTCATTCATGGTTTTACCAATAAGTAAGGCTAAGACCGGATAGGTTGGCAACATATAATAATCAATTTTGCCATGGGAAAAAGTGAAAAATAATAACAGTGTTGTCACATAGACCCAAATATACAATTCAAATTTGTCTGGCTTATTTTTAAGCCAATTCTGGGCAAAATTATATAAGGCAATTGGGATAAAATAGGACCAAGGGGCAAGTCCAAGCATTAGCGAAGATAACATATACCAAATTGGTCGATGTGTATCGTAGGTGGAGCCAAGATACCTGGTAACATTTTCATGAAAGAAAAAATATTTAATCGCCGGTAGGCCACATTTTAAATATACAAAAACAAACCAAGGCATGGAAATTAAGAGGAAAATAATTAGGCCAATAAGAAAATACACTGGTTTAAGGAGTTTAAATTTATTGGTAAGAAACAGGTAGATAAGCAAACTAATTCCCGGTAAAACAATCCCCACAGGCCCTTTTACTAAAAAAGCCAAAGACATTGAAACAGCAGTTAGATATAAATATTTTGCTGACTTTGTATCGACAAACTGATACAATAACAATACTGATATAGTGTCAAATGCAGTCAAAAGCATATCTGACATACAGGAAACTGTAAATGATAAATACATGAACGCGGTATTTAGTACCATAATAATTATTGGGATAATTTTTCGGTCAAAATTTTTAAGACTAAAAAAAATCAAGACCAGATTAGTTGTCAAAGCTGCCAATATCGAAGGAATTCTAGCTGATAGATGATTAATACCAAATTGTTTGAAAGATAAAATAATTAACCAGTAAGTTAAAATAGGCTTATCAAAAAAAGGGTGATTATGAAATAATGGTGTTATAAAATTTGCTTGAGCAATCATTTCTTTAGCACATTGCGCAAAAAATATTTCAGCCCGACTAAATTTTTGTAAATTATAGGCTAAAGTTAATTGAGTAATAATAATTACAGTTAAGATTATTAAATTTATTAAAGTTAGGCTGATATTGCCTTTAACTAAATTATTTTCTGGTTTCACTTTGGTTGTCATTGAAGATCGCTAAATAATTAATTCGGTAAATTTTTAATTTTGGCAAAAAGTGATTTTAAAGTCAAATTTTCAGGATATTTTTTAAGAGCTTCATTAGTATAATCGATAGCTTCCTGATTGTGATTTAAATCAAGCAAAATAGTGATGATATTAATATACTGCTCACTAGTAATATTGTTACTTTCTGATAATGAGTCAATTAATATGTTTTTGGCTAATTGTTTTTCATTGGTCAAAGTGTAGATATTGGCAAGATCCTGATTTAAATAATAATTCATAACCTGCCCTGGTTTACCGGATAAATTAAATAAGGACTTAGCTTCATTTAATTTATCTTTGGCACTTTGGTAGTTTTTCAGTAAAATGTCGTTTTGGCCAGAATTATATAATCCATAGGCTTTTAGTAAATTACTATGGTATTTTTCTAACTCATACGCCTCAAGTAATAATTCGTGCTGTTTAGGCGTTTCGATATCATTTGTAGATTTAAGTCTGTTGGACGATGTTTGCCGATTAGATTTTTTACAGATTCTGGTAGATTTAGAGTGATGAGAATGTATATGTCTAACCGTTACATGTTGGTGATTTTGTTTAAGGTGGTGGTTGGCTGAATTGTGTGTTGCGTAAGCATGGGAAAGCTGTTTTGCTTTTGAATTAATAACTACCTTAGCTAAACTCACCAAGGTAGTTATTCCCATAATCAGGTTAAGTAAAAAAACTAAATTTAAACCAAATATGAAATGAAGTTTTTTTGTCATTTTTCAATAAGTAAATTAAGGTTTGGTAAATTTACTCAAACTGGGATTTTTCATCTTCACTTACACCTTTCATGGTTAAGTTTACTCTTTGTCTTTCATCAATTTCTTTAACTTTAACAATTACTCTTTGACCAAGGGTAACAACATCTTCAACCTTTTCAACCCGACGATTTTCAAGTTGTGATATATGAACCATGCCTTCTTTACCTGGTAATACTTCAACAAAACAACCCATAGGAATTATCCGAGTAACTTTACCAGCATAAACATCACCAACTTGAATTCGTTTGACTAATCTTAAAATAATTTCACGGGCTGACTCACCACCTAATTGGTCAACTGAGGCAATTAGAATAGTACCATCGTCAGAAATATCAATACTGGCTCCGGTTTCTTCAATGATTTTACGAATCATTTTACCACCAGGACCAATGACCGTACCAATATCATTAGTATCAATAGTTATGGATAATAATCGCGGAGCATAAGCCGATAAATTGGGCCGAGGCTGACTAATATGATTTTTCATTTTTTCTAAAATATGAATCCGGCCTTTTTTGGCCTGTTCAAGAGCATATTTCATTATATTAATGGAAATACCTTCAATTTTAATATCCATTTGCAGGGCGGTTATTCCTTCACTGGTACCAGTTACTTTAAAGTCCATATCGCCAAGGAAATCTTCAAGACCCTGAATGTCTGATAAGATAGCAAATTTATCATTTTCATAGATAAGTCCCATAGCTATGCCGGCAACCATATCTTTGATCGGAACACCCGCATCACATAAAGCTAAGGTCGATCCACAAGTTGAAGCCATACTAGTTGAACCATTAGATTCTAATACTTCAGATACAATACGAATAACATAAGGAAAATCTTTAGGATCTGGTAACACCGGAATTAAAGCCCTTTCAGCTAAAGCGCCGTGACCAATTTCACGACGACCTGGACCTCGCGATGGTTTTACTTCACCGACTGAAAAACCAGGAAAATTATAATGGTGCATGTAACGTTTTTCTTTAACAGGATCAATTGTATCCAGCCTTTGGGCATCAATGTTAATCCCTAAGGTTAGGCACGATAATACTTGCGTAGTACCACGGGTAAATAAGCCACTACCATGAACTCTTGGTAAAATTGAAGTTTCAACACTGATAGGGCGGATTTCATCACATCGTCTACCATCAGCTCTAAAACCAGTTGACATCACTTGCTCACGCATTAGGCTAGCTTCATATTCTTCAAGATAATACTTAATTTCTTTCCGGGAAACTTCTTTAAGGGGATTACCTTCAGCCAATTGTTCAATATGGTTGATAACATTATTAAAAGCTTCATCAAGAAACGCCTGACGAATATTTTTGGTTTTAACATTAGTCATTGAATCAATTAGAGGTTTAGTTGCCACTAATTTAATTAAATCATTTAACTCATTATTGGGTATTTCTTCAGGTGGGATTTGCTTATGAATACCTAAACTATGCATAAATTCAGTCTGAACTTTTACTTGTTGTTTAATAATATTGTGAGCGAACTCAATAGCTTCTAGAACAATGGTTTCAGGAACTAAATCCATTCCGGCTTCGACCATCATTATTGACTGACTCGTTCCAGCTACAACCATATCCATATCGGATTTTTCTAATTGAGCAAAAGTCGGGTTAGCAATAAATTGCCCATCAATACGCCCAACACGGATAGCACCGATTGGTCCTTTAAATGGTAGAGCGGCTAGTTCAAGAGCAAATGATGCACCGAGTATGGCTAAAACATCTGGAGGATTAACTTGATCAGTAGAAAGTGTTAAAACATTAATCTGAACATCATTACGATAGGCAGTATCAAACAAAGGTCTAATTGGTCGATCAATTAATCGGCTGGTTAAAATTGCCTTGTCGGTTGCCTTACCTTCCCGACGCATAAAACCACCAGGAATTCTGCCGACACTATAAATTCTTTCTTCATAGTCAACTAACAAAGGAAAATAGTCAATACCTTCTTTTGGTTCACGACTAGCACAACAGGTAACAAGAACAAGCGTATCGCCACATTTGACTTCGCAAGCGCCATTAGCGCCATTAGCTAACCTACCAACCTTAATTTCAATATTTTTATCCAACATGTCAATGTTGACAATATGATCTTTAGTAATTACTTCACTTGACACAATATACTCCTAATATCAATAAGATCCACTAGCTAGGTTTAACTCATTCCCAGCAATTAAAACGCTTAATTCAACTTTTCTTATAGTGAATTATCTTCTAATGTTGAGACTTTCAATTAATTTACGATAACGTTCGTGACTTTCTTTATTTAAATATTGGAGAAACCGACGTCTTTTACCAACCATCATTAATAGACCGCGTCGACCGTTAAAATCTTTAGGATGAGTCCGTAAATGCTCAGTCAGCTCATTAATTCTATTAGTAAGAATGGCTACTTGAACTTCTGGAGAGCCAGTGTCTTTTACATTTTGACGATAAGATTCAATAATCTCATGTTTCTTTGTAGGCAATAACATAATTTAATAGTCCTTATTTACATTCATTTTAATCAGTGAACATATTAACATAATATATATGAAAATTGCTAGAGAGAGAGATTAATGATTAAAATTAATTACCAAATAAAAAATGTAAATATTTATTGCAAAAAATTTATTTAATATTTACCTAAAAATAAACAGCCAAGCCCATATTTCAATAGACTTGACTGTTCGATAATTGTAAATATTGTTAGGGTTTTTGCAATTCTGGCTTCCATTCATCAAGAATAGCGCCTTCAATTGGGCATACTGAAAGACAAGCTCCACAATCAATACAAGTACTATCATCTATATATGTATACTTGGTATCTTTGGCATTTGTCTTTCCTTCAGCCCAATGAATGCATTCTACTGGACAAACCGGAATACAGTCTGCAATACCCTCACATACATCAGCAACAATGGTGTAGGCCATAGCAAAACTCCTTTTAAAATGTACTAAACTATAAATGCATTATAAGACTAAATTAGAACTAAAATTTAGTTTATATAATAATTTTATAAAACTTTTTAAAATATACATTCAAATTATAAGTCGACTTAACATTTTTCTCTCCTTGTTAAAACTTTACAATTTTTAAATAAAAGATTATGTTTTATAATATTTGCATAAAGTTAAAATAACTGTAGCCTAAGGAAATATGATGGATAATAACACTAAAATACCAGTCTATTCAGCTAATAATAATCTTAATGGTTATTTAATTAATTGTCAGGTAAAGAATTTTCAAAATCTCGACATGGAAATTACCGCTGATTTTATTGATGTCAATAATAATAAGCCGCTAAAAATTGAATTTAATCCTGAAGTTTCACCATATTGGCTTGATCTTAGTGAATTAAAGCTGACAAGTGGTAATAAATTAGTGAACGTTTATGTTCAGCGTGGACGTCAACCAGTAGTTTTTTCAGGAAGTCTGGAAAAGAATTAGATTTTGGATAATTTAAAACAATTTTTAGGTTATTATAATTTATATTAACCATCATTATTATTATTTTAGTGAATTTTAGCTATGGCAGCACAAATCAATAACCGTGAACGCAATGTATTGATTATTGGCAATAATAATGAATTGCTTAAGCTTTTAGCTGTTAATGTTAATAAACAATCTTCTTTATACGACGTAACAATAATTTTAACCAGTCATTTTATTGCTGATTATTTAAAAAGTAAAAATTTTGATGTTATTGTTTATGATTATGACACCGACAATAATAATGGTGACAATTTAATCACACAATTTCACCGTCAACGTCCCAGTATTCCAATCATTGTTATAACTGATATTGATTCTCCAGAACATGCCTTAAAACTACTAAATCTTGGCGCTAGTGATTTTATTACAAAACATGCTGAATTCTATCGATTCTTACCCAGAATTATCACCACTAATATTCAAAGATCTTTACTTATTGAAAGCCTTCAAGAATCCTTAAATAGAATTGAACAAACTTCAAAGGATGAATCAATTTTAAACAAGTTTATTGTCCAAATTCATAGCTCGTTAGTTTATGATGAAATTCTGGATAATTTGAGCCGTTTACTTCAAGAAGAATTTATAGCCAGCCGCGTTATGATTTGTCTTAAACAAGAAAATCGGTCTAATATTCCCATATCTTATAAATTTCAAAAACAGAAATTAAAAAGTATCCGAGAACAAAGTTTGATTATAACCAGATATTTGGACATGTTATTAGCTAGTCAGGATAATGACCCACTAGTTGTACTCTTTGATGATAGTTTTGACTATGCCAATGAAATTAAACTTGAAATGAAATATTATGATATTAATTCATTAGTCATGGTTCCGTTTAATTATCGGGGAAAACTTATGGGCTTTCTTTATTTAGATCATGTTGACATGGTTAAGTATTGGAACCAGTCAGAATTATTTCTGTTAAAACGTATTGCTAATCAGTTGGCTATAGCATTAAGCCAGGCTAAACTCTACCAAATTGTTGAAGCTCACAGTAAAACTGTGGATAAATTATCAGCCTTATGTAATGAACTTACTTCAGTAGTATCAAGTACTAAGTCACTAACACAACAAAATGATTCTTTAAAAGAAAATTATGTCCATTTTAGCAAAAAAGAAATAGAAATTTTAAGAGGTGTTGCTAAGGGGTACTCCAATAAACAAATTAGTGAATCAATGAATACTACAATTGGAACCTGTGAGGTTAGAATTTCTAAATTAAAGCGCAAATTAAATCTGGAAACTAGGGCAGCACTGGTTAAATATGCTTTTGAAAATCACTTATTATAAAAATCTTTTACCTAAACTTTATGGGGCAAGATTTTTCTTGCTGGGTTTAGCTGTGGTAATTTATCTAACCAGTCAACTGGTTAATATTAATTCAATCCGCAACAATTTTGAACATCAGGTTGAATTGGTTTTCCACCGCCAAATATCATTTAGTCATTTATTTTTAAGCTTAAATTTTAAAGGAATATATATTGGAGTAGATAATTTAAAAATACTGGACTTAGATAAAACGGCGTTTTTGAAATGTCAAAAAGCTCAGGTTGGTGTTGCTGTTAAGCCACTTTTTCAAGGCAAAATAAAAATCAAATTTCTTAGCTTTAATAATGCTATTGTTAATGCGCAAAGACTTAAAGGGAAAATTTGGAATTTTTCTGATTTATTAGATGTTAAAACCTATGCAAAATATTTTGAACTAAAAAATGCTCATGTTTATTTTCATGACTGTTTAGCCAAAAATTCACCAGGTTATTTCCCTGACTGTGATCTGGATAATGTCGACTTTAATTATTCAATTAACAAACAAGATATAAATTTTCAGTCTAATTTTATGTTAAATCAATTAAATAATAAACTTGGTTACGTTTCTGTTTTTGGAATATGTTATCCCTATTTAAATTTAAATTGTGTTTTAAATGATTTTTCTAAAGACTCGATAAATCTGTTATCGCAACTTATCAATAAACTTCCCGGCAACCTCATTCCAGCCAAAAATATTGAACAAGTTAATAATTTAAAAAATAATTTAACTGAGTTTAAATTAAAATCTATGGCATTAAAAATTCATGAGTTGGATAGTGAGAGAATAAAACTATCATGTAAATCAGATTTTGGTTTGTTTACAATAAATAATCCTGACTTTGGTATTTTTCACGTACGAAACTTTAAATGTGATACAAATTTTTTAGTAAATAAAACTCAGATAAATATAAACAAACTAATTATTAATGCACCAGGTCTAGATTTAAATCTAAAGACGGAATTTGATACTAATACTTTTCCTCATCTTAAATTTAAACAGATTAAAGTGAAAGGATCAATTAGCAATTTTATTGAATTGGCTCAAATTGTTCAGGGCAATGAACAGTTCGATCGAATTTATAAGTTAGGTGACTTTGCAAAAAATGTACAGTTCAATATTTTATCTATTGATGAATATAAATATAAGTTTAATTTAAATATTGAAAATCTTATTACCCAAAATATTATTGCCTTGTTTCCGCATTTAACAGAATTAACCAAGGTAAAAGATGATATTAATATTAAAAACCTTAAACTTGAATGTAATATAACCGACTTTAATCAGATTAATATTTCGAGTCTAAAATTTCAAGCACTTAACACGCTTTGTACAATTCAAGGGAATTATAATTTTAGTCAAAATATTGGTAATATGCTTGTTAAAGCTAATAATTTAGCACTGAATCCAATTTATACGATTTGTTTAAAACTAAAAAAAATCTTTCCGGCTAATTTTAATAATTATATTAATTTGAAATCTTTCCGTTTAACTGGATTAATAGATCTTAATTTAAATGTATCAATTGATCATAAAAATGTAAAATTTAACTCCTTGATTGATTTAAGAAAAATTGCTTGTTATGATGCAAAAAATCAGCTAATTGCCCAAAATGTCTATGGCAAAGTTAATATTGATCAAAATATTATTATCCTAAATAAATTATCGGGCAAATTCCAGCAAGGTAACTTTAAATTAGACACAATCTATGACTATCATAAAAATAATTTAGACAAAATGTATTTAACTGACACTTGTATGGATGCAAACAATCTTAATTATATTATTCCAAAATTAAATTTAGGCAGTGAAATTTTAAATAATGCTAATTTACAAGGTGTTATAACGAATCTGGTTATTGATTTTAATAAAAAAAATGGGATTAATTCAGTTCAATTAGAACCAGGTAATCTGGTTGTTAATTTACCAAAAATCAATAACAAAATATATATCAGTTCAGGAAAATTAAGTTATATCAATAAAAACCTTATCCTTAATTCTTTAAAATTCATCTATAATAAAAGTACTTTGCAAGTTGATACAAATTTGGATATTGTGCGCAATAACCTAAAACTTAATTATGCTGATTTAAGGTTTTCCAATATTGAAATAGGTGAAATATATAAATTACTTAACTATAATGAGCTAAAAGCTTTGTCCATACAAAATCCTTTAGAATTTTTATCAATGCAATTATTATCAGGTAATATTAATGGTAAATTTTCATATAATGTTGCCAATAACAAAGCCTATTTAAGCCATATTATCTTAAAAAATTTATGCTTAAAGGCCAAACCAATTGATCCGACTTTTAAGATTGCAACAATGAAAGTGGATATTTTAAATGACAAAATTGTCTTTAATGGTGATAATAGTAGATTTCTTGAAAGTGCCTTTAATTTTAAGGGTAATTGTTCTAATTGGAATAAAGCTAATTACAATTTAAATCTTAAACTTAATTCAGAAATTTTAGCATCCAATTTAAACCAAATCCTAAGTATTTTTAAAAATGTTTCAAATTCACAAGGATATGAAATGCCGCTTATTGGGAGTAGTACGCAAAATCCAGCAAAATTAATATCATCATTTGAAATTGTCAACAATAAAGATTTTAGTAACTATAATTTTAAAATTGAGTTACCTAATCATAATGATTTTCTTATTGATACCAATAATATTATAATCAAGGTTCCAAGTAATGATAACATTTCAATTAATGGATCGCTTAGTCAAACTGCCCAAAAAATCTCATTAAATAAAACCAAGTTACAGATTGGGAAATCCTTATATGACATTAATGCAAATATTAATTTACCCGAATATCAGTCAAACAAAACTTATGATCTTGGTCAGTCTCATTTAAATATTTCCATTGCTTCTCATGATTACGTTTCAATTGAAAAACTGGCGCAAATTTTTAAATTCTACAATGCTAGTTATGATAATGTTACTGGAGACTTAAAATTAGCCTTAATTGTTAAAGGTAAGTTAAACGCACCTCAAATTTTATTTCAGTCTGATATTGAGTCCCTGAAAATTCCTAGTTCTAATTTTGAGATGGCTAATGCTTCACTTTTGGCAAGTGGTTCAGTTAGTGTTCTTGAAGCATTTCTCCAAGCTAAAAATATTAGTTCTACTCTAACTAATCATATGATTAAAGGTGTCTTAAAAGCAAAAAAAGTAATCCTTAATAATTTAGTTGTTTCCAACTTAAAAATCCCTTATAATATTAAACTTGATTATTCTAGAAATTATCCAGTTATAGATATAGAAAATGGAGATTTTAATTATAATGGTGGCAATGTAAATGTCTTAGGTTCAATTGACCAACATATTAATCAAGCTAATATAACTTGCCTGTTTAATAATGTTAACATTGCCAGTGTTGCTCAGGAATTATCTGGTCACAGTGGAGAAATCACCGGATCATTAACCGGTAAAACCAATTGTACGTTACATTATTTAGGCAATAATCTAACAACCTTAAAAGTGAAAGGTAATGGCCAAATGACGATAACTAATGGTACCGTTACCCGATTAGGTCCACTGGTAACCAAAATAAATCAAGCCAATTTAATTGAAGCAGGTGTCATGGGTTTTAATTTCAATAATTTAATTCAAAGTGTCGCTCCAATGCGTTCTGGTAAGTATAAAAAAATACTTTTGAATTATGACATTAATGACAACATAATTGATGTTTCGAAGTTTTTATATGATGGTGATGACTTAACAATGTTTGGTAATGGTAAGATTAATCTGGCATTAGGTTCAATTGATTTTAAAGTTGTGGGTAATGTTCCCAAATCAACTACTAGTGCTTTAGGTAGCACTTTAAGTCATTTATTTAATGAGTTAACACCAAATAAATTAATTGAATTAGTAACCTTGAAAACATTAGATAAATTGCCAACATTACCAATTTTAGGTGATTTAGCCAGCGATCGACCGCAAAACTTTACTTTTAATGTTTTAGGACCATTTGCTAAATCAACTTTAATAGCTAAATCTATTGAAATGTCATTTCACTGGCTTAATAACAATAAAATATTAAAATCTAATACTTCTAAATTAATTGAGAAGTAATTAATTGCTTTTTAATTACTTTCAGTATTGCTTTTTATTAATTATTCTAGACTATGCACTTTAAATTGATTAAAATCTGAAGCTTACAACCAAATATGTGAACAATTTTAATAACCATAGGGGTTATCATTAACAAGGTTAGCTAAATCAGCTAAATAAGGTTCAAATAGTGGTTTACATTTGATTTTAATAAGTTTTGCAGCCAGAGCAAAATCAACTTCTTTATTATCGTTTAAATTTCCCGCTAATTCATTTAAAATATTATAATTTATTTCGCCCATTAATTTAGCAAATGAATAAGGAACATTGCTGAAACTTACGAGGCTGTAACGTGAAAAATATTCACCTTTAAATTTTTTTTCAAGTTCAGCTTCAATAATTTTAAAAAATAAAAATTTTGGGTCTCTTACCTTATCACGCATTTCAATAAAGTTATCATAAGCCATATCGCTTATAGCATCACAATTAGGTTTTCTTTCCTCAAAAAAATTATTGAATATTGTATTCAAATTAATTGAATCAAGATTACCATTGCCAAGTAATTTGTCAATAAAACTCACATCTTCAAATCCACAATTCATACCTTGACCATAAAATGGAATAATACCATGAGCAGCATCGCCAAGTAATAATGCTTCATTGCTAATATTCCAGGGCTGACATTTAACGGTAACCATATGACCAGTTGGACTTGTTAAAAAGGCATCGGTTAAATTTTCAATTAAATTTAGCGTATCATTAAAATAGCTCTTAAAAAATGTATCAACTTTAATCCTTGAATTTAATTCATTAAAACTAATTTCCCCCTCATAAGGTAAAAATAAAGTAGCGGTAAATGTACCTTCCATATTAGGCAAGGCAATAAGCATAAAATTACCTCTAGGCCATATGTGTAAGGCATTTTTTGCCAAGCGAAAACTGCCATCAGGGTTAGGGGAAATGGTAAATTCTTTATACCCATAATCCAATTTATCAATACTTTGCCTAAAATGAGGCGAATAATTATAGAAATTACGGATTTGTGAATTGGCACCATCGCAAGCCATTAAAACTTTATATGGATCTTCAAACGTTTGGTTAAGAGTGACATCGTGACAAGTAATTTTTTTATTTTTAAAATCAATACTTTCAATATGCTGATTAAACTTTGTTTCAATCAGAGAACTTTCACCGCATTTATCAAGCAGAGCTTTGTTTAATACGTTTCGTGAAATTGAATTTATATAATAATTGTCATTAATACCATAAGGTTGCATATTAATGCTACCTTCCAGATCATGTATAGCTCTAGTATACATAGGTATAGCCTGGTCAAGAATTGTCTTTTTCATGCCAATCAAATCTAAGGCTTTAATACCACGGGTGGAAATCGCCAAATTAATGGATCGACCGGCACTAATAGTTTCAATCCGCATATCGGGACGTTTTTCAATTAATTTTACTTTTAAACCGTATTTTGCAAGTACCACTGCTAAAAGACTACCAACTAGTCCTGCACCAATTAAGGTGATTTGGTCATTTACATTATGCATAGAATTTTGATTATTTATTTTGGTCGTGTTCATTAGTATAGTCTATAATTAAAATTAGTTTTAATTATTATTTATAAAATTTTAGATAGTATTTTTACACTGTTGTATACATCTGTATATGAGTTATATAACGGTGTTGGTGCCATTCTTAAGATATCAGGATAGCGAAAGTCACAAATCAGGTTGAAAGCTCTTAAATTTTCAACGATATTGCTTTGCGCATTAGCAAGTTTTAATGACAATTGAGCTCCTCTTTCATTTGGCTGGGCTGGAGTTATAATGTTAATATTATGCTTGTGCTTAAATTCCTGATTGATTAGATATTCTAAATAGCCCGTAAGTTTAATACTTTTTTCCCTTAATCGGTCTATTTTGGCTTCTTGAAAAATATCCAGACTAGCTCTTAGACTAGCTAATTGAAAAATAGGTGGATTACTTAACTGAAATCCTAAGGCACCAGTCATTGGTTCAAAATTATTGGGCATAGTAAAGCGATTGGCTTGATTATGACCCCACCAGCCACTAAATCTTGGCAAATGACTATTTCCATGATGTTTTTCATGAATAAATAATCCGGCAATTCCACCCGGACCACTATTTAAATATTTATAACTACACCATACGGCAAAATCAATATTTAAAGAATTTAAATTCAAATCTAAATTGCCTATTCCATGAGCTAAATTTAGCCCAATTTTAATATTATATTTTTGAGCCAATTCAACTATAGGTGCAATGTCAAAAACCTGACCAGTTAAATAGTTGGGTTGACCAATTAATATTAGACTTAACGAATCACGATTTTTTTCAATAGTATCAATTATTGAATCAGTAGAAACAACTAAATTGTCATTATTACTTTTAAATTCAATTATTGCATTACTAGAATCAAATCCGTGATATATAGCCTGACTTGCCACAGCATATTTATCGGAAGGAAAAGTGTTTTCTTCAATTAAAATTTTATATTTAGAACTTGTTGGTTGGTAAAAAGCAACCATCATTAAATGTAAATTAGCCGTAAGTGAATTCATAGCTACCACTTCATTATAACTACTCTGAGTCAAATTCATGAAACTTGCCTGCACTAATTCGTGATAAGGCATCCAAGCATGTTTAGCTTTAAAATGTCCTTCAACTCCATAGGTCTGCCAATCATGTAAAACTTCAGTGATATATTTTGTGGTGGTTTTAGGCATTAAACCTAAGGAATTGCCAGCAAAGTATATTAAATCTTGATTGTTTTCATTTTGAGGGATATGAAAATAATCACGAAATTTAGCTAATTCATCTGATTGATCTTGTTTAAAAGCAAATTCTTGATTGTTTTCATAAAGCATTGGAGTTGACATCATTATACTCCTATACTAAGCCATCTTTGGGCATTTTGGTATAATAACTTAGCTTTATCACTATCCGTTAAATTGATATTTTCGTTAATTAATTTACCCGGATATTTTTCACCAAGAACAAAAGGATAATCTGATCCTGTCATAATATAATCAATTCCAAAGATTTTAATAATAAAATCAAGCGATTCTTGACTATGAACTAATGAATCGACATAAAAATTATGTAGGTATGAATTTGGTTCTTCATTAATATTAATTGCACATAAATCTGGGCGTACATGATATGCATGATTTATTCTTCCTAGCGTAAAGCCAAAAGAGCCACCACCATGAGCAAAACAAACTTTCAACTTAGGAAATTTAGCAAAAATGCCACCAAATATCAGAGAATTTATAGCTAAGGATATTTCCATAGGCATACCAACAAGCC
Source organism: bacterium (assembly GCA_021815785.1). Classification (GTDB taxonomy): domain Bacteria; phylum Cyanobacteriota; class Vampirovibrionia; order Obscuribacterales; family JAKAZS01; genus JAKAZS01. The sequence continues at coordinate 25,122 of JAKAZS010000016.1, read as the reverse complement.
AGGGTAAAAAATACTTTGGCATTTGCTTTTGGCCAATCATATCCCAGGGATGAATAAATATTGAGGCATTAAGGTCCTGGCAGGCTTCATAAAAAGGATATAAACATTCGTTATCTAAATTAATATCATTAATATGAGTACCAATCTGAACCCCAGATAATTTTAAATCTTTGATGCAACGTTCCAATTCCTTAACAGCAAACTTAGTACTTTGCATGGGTAAAGTTCCTAGACCAATTAATCTATCTTTGTTTAAACTAACGCTGCAAGCTAAATCATCATTTAAATATTGAGCAATATATAGTCCATCGTTAGGTTTTGCAAAATAACTAAACATAACTGGAACGGTAGACAATACCTGGATCGAAACATCATTGAGTAAAGCTTCATTAAGCCGCGTTTCAATATCAAAACAGTTATAATTTACGTTACGAAAAAAATTACCATCATCTTTATAAAGTTTAATGGGCTCATTTACATTTTTTAAATTAGGACTTTGAATAAAACCACCATAGCCAAATTTGGCTTTAAAATCGGCAATTGCTTTTGGTAAAATATGTGTATGTACGTCTATTTTCAATATTAATCCTATTATTTATTTTTTTCTAAAATATAACCACAATTTTGGCATTTATTATGAAAACTTTGATAAAAACGTTCAAATATAGGTGGGAATTGATTCACAATATCATTTAAATGAAAATCTTCTTGATATAATTTTTGACCACATTTATCACAAAACCAGACAAATGAATCCAATTCATCTTTTAAACGTTTTTTTTCAATAACCATACCAATACTGCCTTCTGGTCTTTGCGGACTGTGAGGAGTATTGGGGGGCAATAAAAAAATATCACCTTCGTTAAGCGTAATATTTTCAAACTGATTATGCTGATGAATTCTTAAATTAATACTACCTTTAAGTTGATAAAAAAATTCTTCGCCACAATTAACATGAAAATCATTACGATTATTGGGACCTTTAATAATCATCACAATGAAATCTGTATCAGTCCAAATTGTTCGATTGCCAACTGGTGGAACCATTAGTTCTTCGTGTTCTTTAATCCAGTTTGATAAATTTATAGCTTTCATAAGAACAAAATCAACAATTATAAACCTTGAAAATCTGGACCACTGCCTTGAGAAGTTGGTTTAACCCGTAAGTTAACTTCTGGACAGACTATTTCACAGGTGCGACAGTGAATACAATTTTCCAGGGACATTCCATGTTTACTAATTCCTTCAAAAATATCAATACGATGAACTTCAGCTGTACAATCAGATACACAAGGAGTCGTCTTACGTAATTTTTCATATTTATTAATACAGACTACACAAGTTTGTGCATTAAATTCATCGATATGATGATTGCCTTCATGATATTTGGTCGAAGCAAAAAATACCGCATCCGGTCTTGAATAAATTGTCTGTTTATCATATGGGGGCTCATCATATTTAGGGGCAACAAAACTAGGTACAATATGGCTAGCATCAGTTTTATAGGAAATAGGTCCAATATCAATTTTGCCTTCAATTAATGATAAGGACCTTAAACCATCTCTAGTTGCCTTAAACGGATTTTTAAAGCCTATTTTTAACATGCCAAAATAAGGCGATGATTTATCAATGCTTTTAGCAATATCTGGTAGGTATTTTCCCAGTAAATCATGATTTTCCTGGAACGCATAGCGAAAATAACGATTATTATATGCGTCTTTAATAACAAAACTATCTTGAAGCTTTAACTGATATTCTTTCAAGGCATCGGGTAAATAATTGTCATTTATAATCGCGTCATAAATAACTTTGGCAGCAATATGACCGCATTCCATAGCTCGATCAATACCAGCTAAATTTTTCACATCAAGAACACCCAAGGCATCACCCAGTAAAATTGCACCATTTACATAAAATTTACTCGGTAAACTGTAATAACCACCTTCAGGAAGTAAGGCTGCTCCATATTTTAATAATTTGCCACCTTTAATCAATTCTTGGATCCATGGGTGCTTTTTATATTCTTGTAAACGTAATTGAGGATTTAAATTAGGATCTTCACTATCTAAACTAATAACTAGACCAATAGTTAATTTATTATCCTTCATACCATAGACAAAGCCACCACCAAACGTACCATCGAGCATAGGATAGCCTAGAGTGTGCCATACTTTTCCAGCGTAGTCATTATTACATTGCCAGACTTCTTTAACACCAACCGACCAGATTTGCGGATTATTTCTTAATTTATAATAATCAATTACATCTCGGGAAATAAAACCTTTGTCACCAAAAGCACAGAATTTAGCAAAAACATAGTCATCATCACTTTTAGGTTCTTCAACTACGCTAACGCCACATACCCGTTCATTTTCAATTTTGACACTATGTGCGGAAAATCCGGTAAAAATATCTAATGATACATTAGGGACATCTTTGGCTAATTCTTCTACCTGACGAGCTAACCAGCCAGTGACATAACTTAAAGTTAAAACCATGTAACCAGTTTTATCCATAGCTTTAGGATAAGAAAATCTAGGTAAATCCCATTTTTTATGAGTACCTAAAACGGATAAATTACTTTCAGTACAAATTGCTTCAATCGGAAAACCTAATTCTTCATAATTAGGAAAGATTTTTTTTAAAACATGCGGATTGGATATAGCACCACTCATTATATGACCACCAAATTCTTTACTTTTTTCCAAGATAGCAATGGAAAATTCACGATTGGAAGTTTTGGCAAGTTTTAAAAATTCATAGGCTAAGGTTAAATTAGATGGAGATCCACCAATTAATAATAAATCATATTCAATCCGATTATCTTGATCCGACAACGCTTTTTCCTCCTAGAGCTGATTTATTCTGTAAAGCTTTAAACTGAGTAATTAATTCAGGTACAATTTGATAAATATCTCCAATTATGCCTTGATGAGCAAATTTAAATATTGGTGCATCCATATCTTTATTAATTGCAATAATTATATTAGATTTTGACATGCCAACCCGATGCTGAATCGCTCCTGAAATACCACAGGCAATATATAATTTTGGCCGAACCGTTTTACCGGTTTGGCCAACTTGATGCTGATAGGGAATCCAGCCTAAGTCGACAACTTTACGTGATGCTCCAATGGCATTACTGTTAAAGCAATTAGCTAATTGTTCCAGTAATTCAAAGCCTTCTTTACTGCCTAAGCCATAGCCACCACTAACGATAACCTCAGCTTCAGTTAATTTTAGTCCCGAAGAAACTTCTTTTACGGTTTCAGCAACAATCAGTCTTAAATCTTCAGAATTAAGCTTAACTGGAATATTATGAATTTGCCCTTGCCTTGACGTATCTATTTTTAAAGGAATCATTACCCCTGGCCTAGTTGTTGCCATTTGGGGGTTTTTCCACGGACCAAGAATTCGCGCCTTTAAACTTTCACCAAAACTTGGCCGAATCGCATAAAGACAGTTAGGATATAAACCTAATTTGGTTGGGTCAACTTTACTTTTATGCTCATACGGACCAATATCCAATTCAGTACAATCAGCCGTAAGACCAGTTTCAAAATGAGCCGCAATTCTTGGCGCTAAATCACGTCCAGTAGTTGATGACCCTAATAACATCGTATGGGGTGGTTCTTGCAATGAATCCAATAAATCAACTAAAACCCGACGATACGGTAAAGTGCGGTAATATTGTAAGGCTTCATCATCAGCTACATAGACTACATCCGCACCATAATGAATCAATTGATTAGGTAAATCGCCTAAATCATATCCCATAATGACACAATGTAGGTCTTTTCCCATTTTATCGGCTAAAATTCGGCCAGCACCTAGCAATTCTAGAGTAACTGGCTGAATTTGGCCTAAACTTTGTTCAGCAACAACTAAAACATTACCTTTAGGACAAAATTGAACAATTGGTGGATCGTTTTCCATAAAATATAACCTTTAATTTGAGACTAATTCCTGTAAATTTGTACATGCTAAAACTTCCTGAACCAAGTCATAAGGCGATTTGCCTTCATGCATATGACAATTGCCGCCTAAATCACCGACTTTTTCCGTAGCTGCAACAATCGTGGGTGATCCCTTTAGACCACAACGATCTGGATCAGCTCCAATTATATCTAAATCAATAGTTTGGATAATTTTCTGTAAATTTTCTGGGTTACGCTGTAATTGCTGAACTCGCCAGGCACCTTTAAAAGACTTGTATTCAAGGGGATGATAGGAATTAGCTACAGTAATTAAACCGGGTAAAGATGAAACAACTTTTTGATAACCGCCTTCAATAATTCGTTTGGCCAAGATTTTGTCATTTTCAAGGGAGAAATCTTCACAATAGGTCACTTGAGGCAATTGAAGCCGTTCAGCTAACTGTGGTCCAACTTGAGCAGTATCACCATCAGTTGTTTGTAAACCACAAAAAATAAGGTCAAATTGTCCAGCATATAATACCGTTTTATATAAAGCATATGCTGTCGCTAAAGTATCGCTAGCTGCCAAGCGTCGATCTGATAATAAAAATCCACGATCAGCCCCATGCTCAATTGTTTCCAGCAATACTTCAATAGCTGGAGGTGGCCCCATCGAAATAGCTGTAACTTTACCACCGTACTGTTTTTTGGTATGTAATGCAGCCTGAAGGGCATACCGATCAAAAGGATTGAGCATCCGTTTGGCTTTAGCCCTATCAATGGTTCCATCAGGGTTTAGGCCTGCTTTAGAACCTTGGTCAGGTACCTGTTTAACTAGAACAAAAATATTTAGACTTTTAACCATGAGATTACCTTAAATGATTTTTTATAAACTTAAGATACTAGATAATTCAATTTATATATAGTATTTGTAAATAGAATATGTAAAAATTTCATGAATTAAAAAATATAACCTTAATTTTTTTTAATGTTGATTATTTGTGTTTTCGTATTTACCCTATTAAAATCAGCGCTTTAATATGCAAAATAGTTGGTAATAGTTAAATTCATTGTGCTTAAAAAAATATGGCTAATTTAGAAAATTTTCAATTAGATAAACCGATTAACAGTAAAACCCTGTCAGGTTTTGATGTCTTAAAAGCCAATCCAGTTAAGCAAAAGGATAATTTAGCTCAAATACCAAAAAATACTGATAATGTTTTATTGAATGATGTAATTCATCCTTTTGTTAATTCGGCTTTTATTGAAGGTTATGATTCAATTACGCATTTAGTAAATAAAGCTAGTGAGAGTATTATCCATAAAAAAGTTTTAACTAAAATGGATCTTTTAAAAACGGATAATAACAAGGCTTATTCAGGTGCCTGGATCTTAACTCAAGCAAGTTCTGGTTTAGGTTCACTCGTACCGTTTGTAATAGCCGGAAAACTTACTAATATTGGCTTAGCTTCAGTTGGTGAAAGCTTGGGAGCTCAAGGAAGTATAGCTACACTAATGACAGATGAAAAGGTGGCACAAATAGCTGGAGCCGGAATTTATTCAGGAATGCTTACACCAGGAGCTAATCAGACCCGATTTGGCAATGCCTTAGGCACAATGGCCAGTTTTGGTGTATTTGAGGCAGGTAACAGTTTAAGTGGATCCGGTATTCAAGGCATTGTGAACCGACTGGGCACAGGTGTACTTGGTGGTGCTGCTCAAATTGAAGTAAGTCATTATGTTTCTGTTGGAAACTGGGCTAGTTCTAAAGATGTAATGGCTCAATCAATTAGCTCGGGTGCCTTTAATGTCTTATTACCAATGGCTAGCGAAAGTGGTTCTAAACTTATCGACAGCATTGATAATAATTTTGGTCGTGGTTTAAAAGTAAATCGCTTTACCCTTAATAATGATTTAGTTGGTAAATCACCAACTTTAGATTCATTAGTTAAACAAAATCCTTTTGCCCGAGTTAAAGTAAATGAAGGCAGCGTAAATTCATTAGATATAGCCAATAAGGCTATTTCCTTAAATCAACCAAGTGGCAGTATTTTGGGACATGAATTAGCCCATTTACAAGCTTACCGAAGCGATACTATTAAAAGTGGTTTTAGTGAAGTTGACAGTTTATTAAATTCCCATCGCAATGTTCAAGCCGAAAAAACTTATATTGATACCAGAATAAAAGGTGAACAGTTAGCTATTGAGGCCGAAAATAAAATAGCCAATGAATTAGGTTTACCCCATGCGGAAAAGTCCAGCCAAGTTAGTGATTTATTGCAAAAGCCAGCCATAATTAATCGAACTTATGGCGATCATTTTAGCCAAGAATTTAAGCAGTTTGGCAAAATTCAAGCTAGCGTTGATTTCCATGGTGATGGCCCTAGCAACGCCAAAGATAATATTGACAATAAGGTTTTAACCGAAAATTATCCTAATGGAACTCAAACTCCATATGGAAATGCCATTCAAGTTGATTTTAACCCTGATGGTTCTAAAATATATACTATTGCTGATGAGCCTAGTGGGCAAATTCTTAAATATGTACAAGAAGCTGCTCCTAATGGTAGTTTAGAAACTGCTTATGGTAAAGCCTCAATAGTTACTCATTATCCTGATTATAAAGAATTTCAGATAACTGATGGGGTGGATGGTATTGAAACAGGATCTGTGGTTAAGGTTTTTGAAAACCCTATCAATACACCTTATGGCCAGGCTAATTATTTTGAAAACAAACAAAATGGTGATATTGTCTTTAAAAACACCGGCGATAATTCGCATGGGGTTAATTATAAAACACCACAGGACATGGGATTTTTAAATGCAATTAGAGGCGTTAAGGAATTTAATGATAATTCGGCAATTTATTATTTAAACGACGGCAGCACTTATGAATCCTATCCGGATAATTTTCGGGTGAATACCAATATTGGTGAAATACAGGCGATTTTACGCCAAGCGAATAGTGATACATATTATTTTCCTGATGGTAATGAATTAATTGCTAAACCTAATGGCGATAACATGGATTTAATCGACACCAATGGCAATGTTGTTAAAACCGTACCGCAAATCGAAGAAAACTATCCTGCTAGTATTATCGATCAAAGTAACCATGAAGCTCAACTAAATAATCGTGAGTATGGACAAATAACTAAAATTATCACCGGATCGCAAGCTACTAATTTTATTGACACCAATGGCGTGCAACACATCTTGTTTCGTACACCACAAACTTCAGACTACGGCAATATTAATTCGTTAGAAATATTCCCATCAGGTGATAAATCATATTACACTGACACTAAGAATAAAATCACTCAATTAGTTAATCCCGTTAATACTTTATATGGTTACGTGGCTCGTTATATTGAAAAACCAAATGGCGATCTTACTTACCTTAGAGAAGGCGGGATGAATTTAACTAAACGCATGGATGGATCAATTGTTGAAGATTATCCTAAAGGAATCACTACCGGTATCGTCACTTCTTCAAAGGACTTTACTGGCACAAAGGCTATTCAAGTTGAACGCTATTTAACAGCACTAAAATATCATTTCGATGATGGTACAACTGCCTCAGTTGATTACAAAAATAGTATTGCCAAAATTACCGACCAAAATGGTCAGTTCTCCATTCAAACAATTGCCTGGAGTCCGCTGGCTGAAGATTATCCCGATGGCCGTCCTACGATGTGGGGTAATGCCAAAAGTATGGTTATTAAAGGTGATGGATCTTGCATAATGATATTTGGCGATTTTGGTCAGGCTTACACTAATCAGGTCACTACGAATCTGCTTGGTGAACCTTTACAAGCTGATGGTGGCGCTAACTTTAGAACCCCAATTACGCCAACTCAAATAACCACAAATGCTGAAAATGATGAAAATGCTGAAAAATAAAATTTACTTATGAAAATTTTCGTATAACTAGTTTAAGTTTTAAGGTAAATTTATGCACTGATAAATATCCAAATATACTTTGGCCAAGATTTTATACATTTAAATAAATCTGTTAAAAATAAGAGGTTAAAATAAATGACATATGAAGTAGTTCGAGAAATTGAGTTTTGCTATGGCCATCGGCTTTTAAATTATAGTGGCAAATGTAAAAATCTTCATGGTCATAACGGACTAGCCGTAATTAAAATAGCCAGTAATGAATTAGACAATTTAGGTATGGTTATTGATTTTACTAAAATCAAATCAACTGTAGCTAATTGGATTAATGATACTTTAGACCATAAATTAATTTTATGTAAAACTGATCCACTCATACCAGCCTTAAAGGCAAATAATGAAGTCATCTATTTAATGGATACTAATCCAACTGCAGAAAATATAGCTAAACTTATTTTTGATTATACATTTAAGCAAAATATTGATGTTACTGAAGTAATTCTTTGGGAAACCAAATCATGTTACGCTAGTTATAAACATAGTTAATTCAAAACAAATTATGTTTTTATCAATCGACAATATTGTAAGGCTTTTGATTAACAAAAACTATCTAAGCGTATTTAACAGTTATGATTTTGACTGGACATATTGGCTAATTAAATTATATCCAGCCATGGCTAAATCATTAAAATCAGCAATAGGTTTAGACTTTGTACATAATGCATGGATAGCTGAAATCCCCAATTGCTCATAATTATCGGTAAAATGATTATAAGCACAAATGATGTATAAGTCTTTCTCTAACTTTTGACAAAGTTTAGCAATCTGGCCGGTGGCTTTGCCATTCATTGATTGATAATCCACTACCCCTTCAGTTGTAATAACCAAATCGGATTCTTGGATTAAAGCATCAAGATTATATAAATCAGCTATATAATCAAAGCCTGATACATATTCAGCCTTTAAAGCCGTCATCAGTCCAAAACCTGTACCACCAGCTGCTCCAGCCCCAGGACTTTGGGTAAAATCAATTTTGTATTCATGTACTAATAATTTAGCGTAATTCTTTAACCCAAGTTCAAGAATATTGATATCATCTAGACTGGCACCTTTTTGGGCGGCAAAAACTTGAGCAGTCCCATGTTTGCCTAATAAAGGATTGGTTACATCACAGGCAATAACAAAATCAATCCGAGGGAGAAAAACATCATTAACCAGAAAATTAATGTCACGAAGATAACAGCCACCATGATTTACCCGATTATTATGACGATCATAAAATTCTAAACCTAAAGCACTTAAGGCACCACTACCACCATCTGTCGAAATGCTGCCACCTAGATTAATAATAATTTTTTTAGGCCGATATTTTATGGTATCACAAATAACCTGACCCAATCCATATGTGTGTGAATATAAAGCAGTATATGAATTAATTTTATTAACTTTACTCATACCGCATATACTAGCCAATTCGATATAGGCAATATTATTATGTAATAAATAAGACGTAGTAACTTTATGGTTGATAGGTCCGATTACTTCTAGATTCATGATTTTGCCACCTAAACAATTTTTTATCGAAGCAAGGCTACTATCCCCGCCATCAGCTATGGGAATAAAGCGAAAATCAACAGTATCATTCAAACAAGTAACACCATGTTTAATGCTTTTAATGACCTCAAGGCTTGTAAAGTGGTTCTTAAAGGCATTAGCTAAAAATAAAATATTTAATTTATGTACCATGTTTAAAAACTATTAAAAGGGGAATTATAAATATGTAAGCAAGATTTTGGGGGTAATACAATGGCTAAACAAAAAAAAATGGATGAATTTATGGGTAAATTAGAAAATACAACACCATCCCCAAAACGTTCTAATAATGAAAGATTAAACCTTAGTGATATTTTAGGTAGACCTATTAATTATACCTATTATAAAGCTAATAATACCTATCCTGGAGAAAAATATTTATTAGTTGGTACTTCCTATAATGTTGAAATTAATTCGACCAAGGCTCTTAAAACACGAATTAATGCTATTGATACTTTGTTATCCACCCATAATTCTATACCAGTAAGTAAGGCATTAAAGAACCCTCAATTTTATGAGACATTAAGTCATTTTGAACGTGACTGGTTGGTTCGAACCAAAGAAACCACGACAATTACCAAAGCCTACACCCAAAGTGGTAAGGTTATTCCCGAAGCGTTTGCAGTCTGGCGATTGATTTTAAGTCCTGTCAAAAATATTGGCCAAAGATCTTAATGGGTTAAGTTATAAAAATTATCGATAGCTTCTTTACTTGAAGAAACTTCTAAGAAATTGTCGTAAGTTTTAGCTAATTTATATTTACTTAAATCCGGCATCTTTATTGAAGTATTAGTAATTTTACTCGATGTTGTTAAGATTAAATCTTCTAACCGACATCTATCATCATAATAGTCAAGTGCACAAACAATATTGGGCATTACTGGTAATCCATTAAGTTTTGCATGCAATTTAATGAATATGGGATTGACGTTTTTAAGGTTAGCAATAATTAAATTATGAAAAAAATTTGTACTTAAACTTCCTTTACTTGGATATTTAAATTTATAGACGGTACCATCATAAATAGTATTTTTATAATTACCTTTTTTTTGCCAAAAATTAGCATCCTTCATTTTTTTTGCACCATTAATGAGAATAACGATAAATCCACTACCTTTAGGATCGGTAATATTATCAATATTGTCAATAAAATAAGTATGTTTTTTAGTATTAATAAAATAAACTCTATAATCTGGAGAGCTACAGTAAATTTCAATATTTTGCCGTTTATTTACCAGTTTAAATTTTGTTGGTGTTAAATTTAAACTTTGCTGGCCAAATAAATCAGTTGCCTGTTCAATAACATATGACTTTTCAGCTAATACAGCTAAATTCAGATTAAAGCTTAATAATAAAATTAGAAAAAATTTCCGAACCATTATATAACTAATTGTTTGACTTAAAATTAACTGTGATTATACCATATCCATAGTATAAGATTAAATTAGTATTAATCAAAAAAGTATTCTAGATTTATGCTTAACATAATTAATTAATTAAGTTAAGCATATCATTAATTTCATTATTTGGATGAGTTAAATTCAAAAAATCATTATAAGATTTTGCGGGGTTTAAACCTTGTAAATTAAAGTCATTAAAATTTATTTCCTCAACCTTTATTGATTTTGTGTCAATAAGGTGGAATAAATGTCGCATATTATTATACGCATTTATTGTTAAAATTAAATTTGGCATAATTGGCAGACCATTTACTTTAGCATGAAGTTTAATAAATTGGGGATTGAGATTTTTAAAATCAGCAATATACATATCACTAAAAGTATTGGGTTCTTGATTATATTTTTTATTATATTTAAACGTAAATATTGTTCCCTGAAAATCAGTATCAGCAAAAGTTTTACCTTTTATCCAGGATTGAGGGTTTTGGAGTTCTTTGCCACCTTCAAGAAACAGTCGATAAAATCCTTGACCGCTTGGATCTAAAATATTATCAATTAAGGTCTTATAATATTTTTTGTTTTTATGATTGATAAGACATACTTTATGCTCCTTAGTAAGGTAGAGAATTTCAATTTTTTTATCAATTAATACAATTTTAATTCCTTGTGAATTAAAACTAACCATTTCTAAGCCACTGATTTTTGAATTTTGTTGAAGTACATAAGTCTTTATGGCATCAGTTGATGTATTACTGCCAAGGCATAAACCAAAGAATATTAGAACGATTATATTTAAAACTTTCAAATTACTCTACCTTAGAAATAACTAAATCGGGTATAAAGTCTAAAATAAGGTATCCTAATCTTAATATAACACAAATTTTCACTACGTAAAAATAGTAATCCTTAGTATAGTTGCTAGACTAATTTATGGAGAAAGATTTAAGCTATCAAATTTGGGATTTTCTTAAAATTAATAATAACATTCAATTTATTTGAATGGTTGACTAGAAATTATTTAAATAAATTGCTCATACTTTTACAGTTAATAAGCTTTATTGCTGATTAACTCTAAGTATGTTTTTTAATTTACTTAAAGGAATTGCTTCGGTTAAATTTAAACAATTACTTAAATCAACGACGCCAACGACCTCACCATTTTCGTTTAATAACGGAGCACCAGAATTACCTTCCTGGGTTTTTAGACTAGTTTGGATAAGCGGTCGATCCGCTTGCTCACCTTTCATTAAAGTCAGATTAGGATCTATTCTATTTAACGTTGAAGTTTTTTCATATTGACCAAGACTTAATATTAAAGAGTAGCTATCTAAAGGAAAGCCAAGAGAATATAAATTATCATTTCTTCGAATTGGATTACTGGCAAATTTTAAACTAGGATTAGAATTAACATTTATGTGGATAATTGCCAAATCATTCTGATGATCAATTGTTTTAATGCTAGCAGGATATGTTTGACCACCTTGTGTCGATACAAAGATTTGACTATCCTGATTAATTACATGGTAAGCTGTAGCTATATCGCCATGATTATCAATAAAAAAACCACTACCTTCAGGTTGGGTTACCTGATTTTGGCCATTGACACTTTCCATACTAAAACCTTGAATTCTTACCATGGCTGCTGAGTCGTTTGCATAGATCTGAGCTGGCACTGAATTTTGGTCATAGGATTTAAGCTCAGGTGTAATGGATGGAGAATTGGTAATATCCGTTGGAATTGTAATTTTGGAATTTGCGAATGATGATCCTAACGTATTTTGCAAACTATTATAAAGATCTTTGGTAAAATTATTCAAAACCCGTTTTATCGGCTTTTGATTTGGTAAGGGATTATCAAATGTATTAATAAAATCTGTCATAATTATTAAATATTATTGGACAACAAGCTAAAATATAAATTAATTGAAATAAAATTAAATTGGGGAAATTACGAATTTTTATAAAATTATGGCCAATTATGATGCAATTGAATGGAATATATTACTTCAGCATTTAAGTGACTGTGCCCAAACGGCTATGGGCAAACTTAATTGTTTAAATCTTGATTTGTCCAGCAATCTAGAGCAAATAAGTCAAAATTTAAATATCTTAGAAGATGCCTATATCATTATTCAACGAAAAGAAGATATTGATATAGGGATATTAATGGATATTGGTGATTTATTTAACAAAATTATCCCTAAATACAACCTTTCAATTACTGAAATATTTATGCTCAAAACTATTTTAGTCTTAACCGGTGAAGTTAAGCCTAAATTACTTGGAGAAATTGATAAATGCCATAATACTTTTCAATTGCAAACAATAGTTTCAAAATTATCCTTAAATAATGAAATAATTAATGAAATTGAACGAATTTTTGATATTGACCAAGAATTTAAAATTGATTGTACCATTAACTATTACAATTTAATGACTAATTTACTAATGCAGGAAAATAAACTAAAAGAGGAAATTAATAATATAATTCATGACCCTAAACTCTCTACCGCATTGCAAGAACCAATTTATACGAAACGTAATGACCGTTATGTCATACCGGTTAAAACAAGTCATAAAAATGAAATTCGGGGCATTATCCATGATCGATCGGCTTCAGGATTAACTTATTATATCGAACCATTTACAGTCGTTAATTTAGCAAATAATATTCAAAATATTAAAAATGATATAGCTAATGAACAAAATAAAATCATTCGCAAACTTTCACAAATTATTTTAGTGGATCTAGAATCAATTAAACTCAACTATCAGACTTTAGTTGAGTTAGATACAATATTTGCTAAAGCACGATTTGCTTATTTGTATAATGGTATAAAACCTAATATTGTCCAAAACAATACCTTAAAGCTTATAGGCTTAAAACACCCATTATTAATTTTAAAAAATACTAAAGTAGTAAGTAGTGATGTTGAATTAGCCGAGAAAAATAATACCTTAATCATTACCGGACCAAATGCTGGTGGTAAAACTATACTGTTAAAATCGATAGGATTAGCTTGTCTTATGGTTAAAGCATCAATGTTTATTGCCAGTAAGCAAAATTCAATTATTAATATTTATCATTGTGTAAATATGGCTTTAGGTGATAATCAATCTGTCGAAGCAGATCTATCGACATTTTCCAGTCACCTAAAAAACATCATCAATATGTATAATAATGTAAATTCACATACGCTTATCTTAATTGATGAAATAGCTTCAGGTACAAACCCTCAAGAAGGAGTTGCCTTAGCCAAAGCTTTCATTGAAGCTTTTCATTTACGTGGTTCAACTAATATTTTTACGACGCATTATGAAGAATTAATTACTTTAAAACAAAAATTTCCAGGTATTAAATATGGTGGCTTTGAATATGATAATCAGATACTTTGTTCTACCTATAAATTTACTGAAGGCTTAACCAGTGCATCTAAAGCCCTTGAATTAGCTAAAAGATTGAATTTACCAGATAAAATATTAAACAATGCCTATAAAATCTATAAGGAAGAATTTAATATAGGCTATAATATCAATTTACTTAAAGATAAAGAATTTGAATTAACTAATCGTGAACAAATGATTAGTACTAAAGAAAAAATAATTGAAGAAAATTATTGCCAAATTGAAAAAATTAAATTAAACCACTTAGATCAAATTAATCAAGAATATAATGAATTGAAAAATAAATTAAATAAAGATTATTCCATAGCCGTTAATCAAATAAATGAATTAATTAAAGAACTGCAAAAGAATAAAACTTCAAATTTTGCCAATTATACTAAAGATAAAGCTAAACAGATTATTAATGATTTTAACAGTTCTCTAGTTGATAATACCAATATAGATCATCATCATATTTCAAATATTAATAATGAAATTAAAATTGGCAGTTTGGTTCGTATTAAATCTTTAAATCAAACTGGCGAAGTTATCAAAATAAATAATTTAACTAATAATCGCCGTGAAATTATTCTCAAAACCAGTAAATTTCAGGTCAAGTCACAACTGAATGATCTTGAATTATTGAAGTATATTCCTCAAGTAAAGCCAAAACTCCAAATTAAACAAAATCTTCAACCGGTAATATCAGCTAAACAAACGCAGCAAATTTTCACTAGTTTTAATACGCTTAATCTTATTGGTAAAAGAGTTCCTGAAGCAATACCTTTACTTGAAGAATTTTTAGATAAATGTTATTTAAATAATTTAAATTGTGTACTAATTATTCATGGTATTGGTCAAGGCATCCTTAAAAGAGCTATTCATGACTATTTATCTCAATCAGAATATATCTCAGATTATAATTTAGGCCAAATGGATCAAGGTGGTGACGGTGTTACGGTTGCTTACTTACCTTGATAAACAGGATCGCGTTTATTTAAAAAAGCTTGAACGCCTTCATTAAAATCCAGGCTTTTTCCAGCTAATTCCTGAAGGTTAGCTTCATATTCCAGCATTTCTTCTAAATCAGGGAAAATAGCTTTGTTAACCGCTCGCTTGGTAAGTCCATAGGCAAAACTTGGTCCAACGCTAAGTTTATTAGCCAGGGTATTTACTTCATTCATTAATTCATCCTGACTTGAACATACTTTATTAATTAAACCAAAATTTAAGGCTTCATTGGCCATTAGCGGATCAGCTAAAAGCATTAATTCAAAAGCCTTGGTCAGACCAATTAGTCTAGTCAAGAAAAACGTAGACCCCGAATCAGGAACGAGCCCTACTTTACTGAATGACTGAATAAATTTAACACTATCCAGAGCCAGCCTAAAATCACAAGCAAAGGCCAAACTAGCTCCAGCCCCAGCAGCTACGCCATTGATAGCCGCAATAATTGGTTTTTCTATTTTTCGCATTTTAATAATAATCGGGTTATAACGTTTACGAATTGAATCACCTAAATTAAAACTAGTATCACTATCTTTAATATTGCGGCTAGCCAAATCCTGTCCTGCACAAAAACCTCGTCCAGCCCCAGTAATTATCAAAGCACGCACATTTATGTCTTTATTGGCACCATCCAAGGCATCCTGCAGTGCAAAGGTTAATTCATCATTAAAAGCATTAAGCTTATCGGGACGGTTAAGCGTAATAGTCGCAACACCATTAGCTACATTATAAATTAAAATATTACTATCATTCATTAAAATATTCCTCAAACTGAATTTGTCAACTAACTATAATACTAACGACCCACAAACTGTGGTTTACGTTTTTCCATAAAAGCTTTCATGCCTTCTTTTTGATCTTGCGATGAGAATAACATATAAAAATTCTTGCGTTCTAAAGTTAAACCTTCTTTTAAACTTAACTCAAATGATTTTACAATGGCTTCTTTACCAAGCCTTATGGCAATACGTGATTTTTTAGCAATTTCTTTAGCGATTTTTAAAGCTGTTGTAAAATAAAGCTCATTCGGTACAACTTTATTAATTAAACCATATTTATACATTTCTTGGGCATTGATTAATTCACCGGTTAAAATAAGTTCACTGGAGCGATACTTGCCAATGGCTCTGGTTAACCGCTGTGTGCCACCAGCCCCTGGAATGACACCTAAATTAATTTCCGGCTGACCGAATAAAGCATTTTCTCCAGCTACAATAATATCACAAGTCATAACTAATTCTAAACCTCCACCAAGAGCATAGCCACTAACAGCAGCTATAATTGGCGTTTTAATATTTTGAATACTGTCCCAAGTACTAAAATTATCTTTAAGCATAATTGATACCGTATCTTCATTAGCCATTTCACTAATATCTGCTCCAGCAGCAAAAGCTTTAGCGTTACCAGTTAAGATAATTACTTTAATATTTTCGTTATTGTCAAAATCTTTTAAGGCAGAAGCCAATTCCTTCATTAATCCTATATTTAAAGCATTTAATACCTTAGGTCGGTTCAGCTCAACCAATCCAATTGCATTATCAATGATTGAGCTTTTAATATATTCATAGCTTTGCGTCATTTATTAATCCTCATAAAAGTTATTTTAATGTAACACCACAATTTCCACAGAATTTAAAACAATCCGGAATCATGCTTTGGCACTGGGGGCAATTAAGATTATCTAGTGAGTTTTGCCAAGTTGTTTCTTCGCTTGAATGATGCTGTCTGACTTTAGCATAATCAATTTCCGACTTATCCATAAAAGTTTTAAGACCATATTTAGTTTCATAAGCATTGCTATGTACGGTTAGCCAATCTCGAGCATGACCAATTGTCATTCCCCAGGAAAAATCCCGCCAAAAATTAAGCTGTTGTTTCGTATATCTTAAACACCCAGGCAGTTTTTGATATAATTTTTGGGCTAAAATATTTACCGCTTCATCAAGTTCTTCCTTAGGTACGACCTGATTAACCAGCCCCCAGTCAAGCGCTTTTTGAGCTGAAATTGGTTCACAAGTAAATAAAATTTCCCGAGCCCGTCGATCGCCAACAATTAGTGGAAGCCATTGGGTAGCCCCACCGCTAGCTACCGAACCGCGCGCTGCACCAACTTGTCGAATAGTAACATGGCTTGCAGCTATAGCTAGATCGCAGGCCATATTTAATTCATTGCCACCGCCAACTACCATACCATTTAAACGGGCAATTGTTGGTTTACCAATATTTCTTAAGCGATCATGCATTTCAATAAAAGCATACATCCATTTGTAATAGTTATCGGGTCTTTTAAAAGTAAATTCAGTCTGTTCTTTAAGATCAGCCCCAGTACAAAAGGCTCGGTCACCAGCTCCAGTAATTACTAAAACGGCAATGTCATCATCGTAAGTAACATCCTCATAAGCTTTGGCTAATTCCTTTAAGGTAAGATAATCAAAACAATTTAACGCGTCAGGTCGATTAATCGTAATTTTAGCTAAATAATCATGCTTTTCATAAATTAAGCGTTTAAAAGTTAATTTAGGTTCGTTACTTAAACATTCATTAGTCATTTTTATTATTTCTCCAGTATGCTTTAGCATGAGGGTTATTCATTCAAGATCTTGTTTGATATTGAAAAAAACTTGGTGGTGTAATTAACTAATTATTTGTTTCGACCTGACTAAAAACCAATTCTACATTATCAGTTGTAAAATTACGTAAATCCTTGCCACAGGCTTTTCCTTCAGGTGATGACAAAGCATTGGTTAGATCTTCTTTGGAATCAAAATACATATTAGCTATCATATAGTAACTGGTATCGCCATATGGGGTACCATAAATTTTATCAATTTCCACTTTTTTCAACCCGGGCATTTTATTTGCTAGAGGTAAATGAGTATTAAAGTAATATTTATCAAATTCTTCGATATTAGCTGGTTTTTTGTAAATTGCCGTCATTTTGATCATTTAATTCTTCTCCTTTAATTAAGTTATATAATTTGTTAATTTTTTGTTCAAGCCATTTTTTTTTGACAATTACCTGTTCGATTGACCCAGAACCAATTTTATGATGATTATTGAATGCTTCAACATAACAGTTAACTCTGTTTTTATGTACGTAAATAATTTTAGCTAATACTTTAATTTTCATGCCAACTGGAGTAGCATTTAGATGTTTAAGTTTAATTTTTGATCCAACAGCGTCTTCATCTTGAGCTAGAAAATCTATGATAGCTAACCGAGCTACCC
Source organism: bacterium (assembly GCA_021815785.1). Classification (GTDB taxonomy): domain Bacteria; phylum Cyanobacteriota; class Vampirovibrionia; order Obscuribacterales; family JAKAZS01; genus JAKAZS01. The sequence continues at coordinate 6,692 of JAKAZS010000016.1, read as the reverse complement.
ATTCCATTTCCTGAATTAAAGAACAAGAAGATAATAAGGGATGAATTTTATGACCACCTAAACGGGCAGTCATATCCTCCCTAACCATGACTTCAATTTCTTTTGTCACGCCAAGCATCTGATTTTTATCCATCAACTTTATTTTAGTTTTTAGATTCAATCACACTTATATCTGGAACAGTTAAACCATAGGATTCAAGTAATTCTTTGATTTCTTTATACCAAACTTGTCTTACTTCATGATTATCACGTTGTTTTAATTTAAATTTACGGAATACATTGTTAGAATCAGTGCCAGGTTTGCCAAAAACCTTGTTAACTTTAGGAAACCAGAAATCTAAAGCTTCTTGTACTTTAGGCTTTTGATTAGGGTCATTAGCTAATTTTCTAACCCAGGTTTCACCATGCTTTACATGCATCCATTCTTCTTTTTCAATTTGTTGCATGGCTCTTGACCATGGTCCCCAACTACATTCAGCTGCATCTTGTAATTGATGCCCAGCAGCTCGGTCCATTAAGAAGTTGAACATAACTAAATCAGCCCAGGTTTTAATTGGTTCATAAAAAACTTTCATACGATTTTTCATTTTATCTTCATGAATTAATTTATCCGTATTAACGCCAAAACGATCAATTAAATCATAAATGGCTTTGGCATGGCGACATTCGTCTTTAACAATATTGGCCATAACTAATTTTTCAGCAACATTAGGTGCTCCTTCAATCCAAGGAATATAACCATAGGCTCCCGCTAATTCCGAATCAGCTTGAGCAATTAATAAAGTTAATAGATTATCTTTATATTCATCAGTAATTTCAGTTAATGATTCAAGTTTTTCACCATTGTGAATTTTTTCCATCATTTTTTCATGTTTTTTTTCTAATTGAACAGACATAATTTTTACCTCAATAATAAATTAAATGTTGCTAAGTGCTATATTTATAATTATACTATTTATTAAAGCATATTTTTACCCAGACAGGTTAAGATAAGATTACAAGCTAATTCTCCGGTTTTATTCTTAATGTCGTTTAACGGATTAAGTTCAGCTATATCAAGAGAACAGATTTTTCCATACTGAGCCAAATATGACATAATTTGCAAAGATTCACGTAAATTAATCCCGCCTTCAACTGGGGTACTTACTCCTGGAGCATATTGAGGGTCAATAACATCCAAATCGAAGGATATATGAATTCCTTCAACATTATGATTGAGTTGTTTAACTGATTTAGCTAAAATATCATTTATACCAATATGATCAATATCAGACATCGTATACGATGCGATTTCGCTGCTTTTAATAACTTTCTTCTCTAAATCATCAACATCTCTTAAGCCAATTAAAACCGTATTTTCTGATTTAATTTTGGGGTTATATCCAAGTATATTAGTTAATTTGGGATTTCCATAGCCAAGGCTCTTGGCTAGTGGCATCCCATGAATATTACCACTTAAACTGGTTTCTTGCGTATTCATATCACCATGGGCATCAAACCAGATTAAGCCTAATTCTTGCTTGCGTTTACGGAAAAAATTACTCGCTCCAGCTATACTGCCAATGGCATAACTATGATCACCTCCAATAATAACGGGAAAACAATTATGCTCTAAAGCATCTTGCGTTGCCGTTGCTACGGCATTACATACATCAACAATTTGATCTAGATACCTTAATTTAGGGTCTTGAATTTCAATATCCGATACATTAGGAACATTTATATCAATTTCTTGGCTAACATTTATACCTTGAAAATTTAATAATTTGTGTAAATTAGTTGCTTTTAAAGCAGCCGGACCAAGACTAGCTCCTGAGTGACCACCGCCAAAATGAATTGGGACAAAAATTAAGCTTACGTTAGTTGGTTTAGTAATAATCAAAACTAAAATCTCCTATTATGCTTACATGCATGAAAAAACTGCCTTAATAAAATATTAATTGTCAAACAGCAATATTATTTGATTTAAATTATTATGTATCTAATTTTAACTTAATTTATAAGCTTTCATTAAATTTTAATGCCAATTGGCAAAATTATCGGTTACGATAGATATATACAAAATTTTTTAAGGCAATGATTTTGTTAATTTAGGTTTTGGAGGAAATAGACGTGTTTAAGACGTTATTAAAAGTTGTATTTTTATCAAAGGCAACTATAGAAGTTGGTCGTGAAAGAATTGAGGACTATTTGGATTTATTTACCATTAAAGCTGATGAATGTAGAAGTCAGTCTAATGACTGTCTTAATGAAACCAAAGAAAAATTCAAACAAGTTGCAACGGATATAAGCCAGCAAATTTGGCATCGTTCTGAAATATTAGAAAGTCAGGTCAAAGATTCGATACGACGTCAAGTGGCCGATTTTTCATTAGGTGCATTAGGTGACAGTTCTGAAATTAATGAGTTGCGCGCTGAAATTGCAACATTAAGAGCCGAATTATCAGATCTTAAAGCCAGTAAAGTTTCGGTATAGTAATTTATATTTATCTAATTGCAACTTAACAAATTTATTAATTCGAAATGGTCTTTTTCGGGAAGTTATGATTCAAGTAATTTAACTTTTCATTTAGGCTTATTTTTTAATAAGTTTTTTTGTATTCGTTTATTTGAATTTTTAAAGTTGATTTTTACTTTAATTAATTTTCATTTTACGCAAAACTCATTAAAAAAACAAGATTTTAATACCTATAACACTAACCTAGGCAAATTATTAACCAATTCACTAATAAAACTCGGACCAAGTTTTATTAAATTTGGTCAGTTTTTATCGGTTCGAAGTGATTTCTTAAGCAGTGAAATTATTAACGAATTAAAGACGTTACAAGATAGTCTGCCTAGTCAGCCTTTCGCTGATTGCCAAGAGGCTTTTCGTCACGATTTTAATGTTGAGATTAATGAAATATTTAAATTCTTTGATCCAAAACCATTTGCTAGCGCTAGTATTGCCCAAGTGCATAAAGCTTATCTTCAAGACAGTAACAGCCTGATAGCCGTTAAAATTCAAAGGCCTTATTTACCAGGTCAATTTTATATTGACTTATTGTTAATTAAAAACTCGTTAATAATTTATGATAAATTTATAAAAAAAATAAATTTAAATTATTTTATTGCTTTACTTGATGAATTTGGCACAATAGCGTTTGATGAACTTAATTTTATTCAAGAAGCTAAAAATGCTAATGAAATTAAGCAAAATTTAAAACATTTAAACTTCGCCAAAATTCCTAAAATTAACTGGTCACTTACTGGTCGACACGTTATTACTATGGAATATTTAGAATCCGATAAAATAAGTAGTTTAAGGACAAAAAAACATATTGACAGCTTTATAATAAAAACATTTAACTGTTATCTGCAGCAGTTTTTAATTTATGGCTTGTTTCATGGGGACCCCCATGAAAGTAATATTGGTTGCAGTAAAGATTTTGAATTAGTGATCTATGATTTTGGAATTGTTGGCAGAATTGATAATGAAACCAGGAATTTAATTATTAAATTTATCTTAGCTATTTTCAATAAAAACATTGAAAATGCGACACAAATTATTCAAAATCTAGGAATTGTTCAAGATGAACATAGTTTAAGTATAGTCAGAAAAATATTAAGTATTTTAATTCTAGCCAAAGAACAAGACAGTTTTAAACATAATGATATAAATAAGGTTTTTCGTTTAATTAAAGAATTAGATAATAAATGGTATATACCGCCAAAACTATTTTTACTATTTAAAACCGCTTATTATTTGAGTGGTTTTTTACTAAATCTTAATGAGTCCATAAATATAGAATTTATAATTTTTGAAGTTGTCAAAGAATTAGTTCCAGTATTAAACTAATTTATAGTCGCTAAACAAATGGCAAAAATTATTTCACAGAATTTATGTTAATTTATATAGATTATGCTAAATTATTTAATATAATAAATTATTAAATTAATAAAATATATTTATAATCTTAATTAATAGGAATTATTAATTAGATCTGTTTTAAAATTTATTTGTTACTATAAATATTATTAGATAATACCTTAATTATGGAGAAATATAATGCTCAAGTGGCGTTCAGCTGCATTAACCGACGTAGGATGTCAAAGACAGAAGAACGAAGATAATTTTTATATAAGTTCTGATGAACGAGTTTTTGTTGTGGCTGATGGAATGGGTGGGGCTTTAGGTGGTGCTAAGGCAAGTTCTTTGGCAATTGAAGCAATTGAAAGTAAATTTAAGGTTCAACCACCAACTTATGATAATACCGAAATTGTCAAGCAGTGGATTGAGGATTCTATTAGTGATGCTAATCGAGAAATCTTTTATCAATCTGAACATGATGCTAGCTATAAAGGGATGGGTACAACCGTAGTTGTAGGAGTGCAAATTACCGATAATTCTTTGTTAATTGGACACGTAGGTGATTCACGAGCCTATCTAATCCATGATAAAAAACACAAATTATTAACTAATGATCATTCAGTGGTGCAAGAAATGGTAAGAGCTGGTCGTTTAACTGAAGAACAAGCTCGCATAAATCCCTATAAAAACCTTATAACCAGATGTTTAGGCCATGATGAAAAGGTAGAAATTGATTTTAATCCAGTTTCTTTAGAACCAAATGATTGGATTGTTATCTGTTCAGATGGTCTAACTGCAGTTTTACTTGATGATCAGATTGCCAGGATCGTCTCAAGAAGTAATGATCCCCAAAAATTAGCCAAAGAACTGGTGGATGAGACCAGAGCGGGTGGAGCTCCTGACAATGTAACAGTTATTGTTGTCTGTTATCAAGATGGCAATACCGAAAACGGAAAGAAATAACTGATTTTCTGGTAAAAAAGTTAACGAGGATTATTTACATGGCAGATTTATCAAATAAAACTAAACCTTCAGTTCGAGGTCAAGCTTATTTACTTGATAAATTGACAAATCAAAGATATATTTTAGAAAATTCAGTAAGTAAAATTGGTCGTGATGAATCTAATGCTATATATCTAATGGAAGATCAGTATGTTTCTCGCCACCATGCGCGAGTTATACTTATGCAAGGCAAATATTATGTTGAAGATTTAGAAAGTACTAATGGTACTTTATACAATGGTGAAGAGTTAATCGAGAGAAAGCTTTTAAAAAATGGAGATTGCATTACCATTGGTAAAACTGAATTGGTATTTATGCTTGAGTAACTTTTATACCCATAATTTGACATTGCTTTCATTAGTTAATTAAAAAAAAAATGAATTATGTAAAAGTTAGGCCAATATTGATTTTAATACTAATTTTAAATTCAATACCAGTACTAGCTAAACAAATAGATAAAACTTCAGCGCAATATATTGATCAAATTACTAAAAAGCAATTACATCGTGCTAATAGTTATCTGAAAAGCCATAATACCGATAAAGCTAATCAAATATTGCTTGAGGTTTTAACTAATGCTAATACTATTGATAAATGTCTTACGATTGTTGAATATACCAAAGATTTTGGTTATCCTTTTATCGATATTCGGCGTAAATGCCTAGAAAAAGCTTTAAGCTTAGGACAAAGTGAAGATGAAATTTTACAAATTACTAAAGTTGCCCGAAAATTTGATTTTTATGAAGTAACACGCGATGCCATTACCGGATTGTTGGCTAAAGAAAATACACCCAGTCAATTATATTTGCTGGCTTCTAAATGTCAGGAATTTTCTTTAAATGACATAAGTCAGCTATGTATGAATAAAGCTTTTGGTTTAATTAGCTCAGTAGCCGATGGTTTTATCTTTGCCAATAAAGCTAAAGCTCTAGGCATGGAAGATTTAACTCATAAAATGTTAAAAGCATTAATTGATGATGAAAATAATACACATCAACTATGTGTTTTGTTAAATGAAGTACAAAGTTTTGAATTGCCCGACTTGAATCGTTATCTGCTTAAACGGGCGCTCGATCAATCTACAACTGTTCCCGATTACGCCAGCGTATGGGAAGCCAGTCGCAGGCTTGGTCAAGCTGATTTACAAGATCTAGCGGCTTATCGTGGTAAAAAACTTCAAATGCTTGAAAAAATCAAACACGATCAAGAAGAATACCAAAATAAAATTAATAATATCAATCAACAAAATAACACTACAAATGATAATTCTAATTTTTAGTGGCGTTTATTTAATTAGATAATAACAACAGGAAAACTTACTGTAAAAGTAGTTCCTACATTTATGGTACTTTCAACCTTAATAGTACCATTATGAGCCTCCACAATGGCTTTGACTATAGCTAAGCCAAGGCCAGAGCCACCACCAGCTCTTGACCTTGATTTATCAACACGATAGAATCGATTAAAAATATAAGGCAAATTTTCATGGGGAATACCAATACCACTATCTTCAACAATTAAAATTAAATGGTTGGCCTTTTCATTAAGAGAAATTGAAACCTTACCATTACTATCAGTATATCTTAAAGCATTTTGAAGTAAATTAGAAATTAACGCTCGAATAGATTCTTCATGAGCCAAAATAGCTTTATCGCTATTTATTGATTGTTTAAAATCAATAGATTTGAGCTCAAATGATTCTTTAAATTCTTCAGAAATTAATTTCATAATATCAGCCAGATTAATAGATTTCATTTCTAAAACCAAATATGGTGTTTCCATTTTAGCCAATAACATAAGATCTCTAGCCAAATCAGACATCCTAACAATTGAGCGTAGCA
>JAKAZS010000093.1 GCA_021815785.1 bacterium | reverse complement strand
CGGGCCTGTAATCAAATAGTCCTTGCGTTCTATCAAGACTATTTGTTTGGTCTGTAACAATTTTAGACGCGGCTATATTTTCCGGGTTTAACTGGTTGAGTCCATATTCTTTCGAGCCATAACTTGACGTTAAAGTATCTTCTGGCTTGCTAAATACATGCGCTAACCCTAACGGAACACCGGCTACACTGTAGGCGTAGGTCGTTTGGACGTCGTTTTTAAAACTAGCTAGACCATGACCATTTAGTATGGAGTCAGTATTAACGTTGACTAGTCCGCCGATACTGCCGGAGGCCACTCCATTGACTAGGTTATTATTTACCACTTTAGCTAATATATTTTTGTCCTCTAAGCTAAACGTTAAATTTCTTAAACCCGTGCTAACGCCTGCCATAGCGCCAAAGGTTAAGGCACCGCTAAAAGCCTGTTTAACTCTAGCTGTTAGTAAATTGTTGTGGTTGGCGATTACATTACTTGGGCTAAAGACACCTTCGTAAATGGCGCCAGAAACTGCACTGCGACCGATTACTTTGGCAGTAGCGCTACTAGCTATATCGGTATTGGCTAAATTGTCGATTTTAGAGCCCATTAACTTATCGGTTAGCATAAAATCTAAGGCTATGCCTAAGCCAGAACCCATTTGGCTGGCGTACCAGTTGCTTGTGCCAAATTGGCTAGGTTGTTGGGCTTCAACCTGGGGTAGGTATTTTTCGATATTAACGTTGGTTGCTGTTTTGACAATTTGACTTAAACCTAATAGAGGTGATTCATAGGCGCTATACCCAAAGCTCTTAATTAAAGTTTGGCCAAATTCAAGTGATTTAGCTAATAAATTGTTAGCTGTTTTGGGGTTGGTTTTTGGTTCAGACGGCGGTACTATAGTATCTGGGGTTTTTGGGTTGTTTTTGGGGTTTAAAGATTTATTTGGGCTGGTTTTGGTTTTTACTGGCTCAGGCTTATTGTTGAGGGCAGCGTTAAATATATTTTGCTGCACGGGTTTTATACCGTCAATTTTATTATGAGACTTTTGCGTTGACGTATTGAACTCTTTTGTATCAGACATTTTTATCAAAAAGCCTTAATTCAAATAAACGAAATTTACCAATTGACCAGAACTAAATGAAATTTAACCCTGGAATTGGACTAATTTAAATGGGGTAAATACGAACGCTATTAAATATTTGAACATAATTTGGCGGTTTAATAAAATGCCAATAAAGATTGTTATAATGCTTTTCTAGCTTGAGCCACGCGTTGGTAATGGTCTTTCAGCTCTTGAGCATTGCTTGCGCCAAAACGTTCTTGGGGAGTAGTACCGGTAGTTTTTATAACGGATCTTTCGTTAAAATCAGGCCGCACGGATCCTTGAAACCAGTACCGAGTGAATTAAATTTTAATACAAGCGAAGACAATACGCACATATAATAATATAAACATACAACAATGCGTATTGCAAGAATATTTACAACTCATAAGAGTAAATTATATTTTAATACAAGCGAAGACAATACATACATATAATAATATAAACATACAACAATACGCATTGTAAGAATATTTACAACTCATAAGAGTAAATTATATTTTAATACAAGCGAAGACAATACATACATATAATAATATGCACATACAACAATACGCATTGCAAGAATATTTACAACTCATAAGAGTAAATTATATTTTAATACAAGCGAAGACAATACATACATATAATAATATGCACATACAACAATACGCATTGTAAGAATATTAAAGAATTAATATATATAAGTCACAAATTACCTCATATAATGAATACAAATTTATTAATAAATTAATTTTTAAATTTAAATAAATGATATTTTATTATTATAAATATTACTAAGTTAAAAATATTAAATTGATAAATCCTTATTTATTACTTGGCATTCCGGAAAACCTGTCCCAAGAACAGATCAGGTCAGAATATACTGGGTTAAAAGAAAATCTTAAAGAAGACAATTTTACAACCAATCTTGGCAAAATCCAAGCGAATCGATGTATTACTTTAATCGAAGTAGCTTTTCAAATTCTTTCCAATCCAGAACTTAAAAATCAATATCATAATCAAAACCAAAATGCTGATTTAAACAATAGCAAAGATATTCATCCCAGGCTTGGTCAGCTTTGCGTTGTATCCTCAATGATAAGTTTAGATCAATTAAAACAAGCTGTTGACGTTCAAGTTAAAACTAAAAAACCTATTGGGGAAGTTTTAGTGGATATGCAATTTATTTCACAAGGTCAATTGGAAGGCTTATTATTGGGTCAGGACTTAATTGACGTTCCAGCTAGTAACCCGTCCCCCCTAGCGCAAAGATTATTACATTTAGGTTTAGTTTCTGAAGATATGATTTTAATTGCTTCAGTAAAGCAAAAAGCCCAAAATATTGATATTGGTGAAGTATTAGTTCAAGAAGGTTGGTTAGATAAAAAATTACTATCTGTTTTAAATGGTTAATATCTAATTAGTTACTATTCAAAATTATTCAATAATTTAACATTAATCTATTAAATTTTTCTGATTCAGCCATTTTTCTAGAAAAGTATATTTTCATGACGTATATAATATAACATTTTAACCACTAGAACATAATATATATTATACGACGTTGTAGATATGCGTTAAATATACCTCGAATTGCTTACTGAATAAGATTTTAGCGCTAGAGGCAACGATCTCACAATTTTATCCAATAAAACATATTGAATTAAATAAAATTTAAAGCCTTTAAATTATTTAAGCTTGGTAATTTACTACCGCATTATTTTATCATTCAATTCAACAATACGACAATACGAACATTCAACGATATAAAAATACGATAATCCAATTTCAGTTTTTAATTTGATTGTGACCAAATAATATGGCATCAGGCTTAAGAAAAGTTCCCACCATATTTATTAAAAAAATGATCAGTGCCGTTAATTCTAATGAAGCCGAAATTGGCAATATTGACCAGGCAGATTGAGCATAACCTTGATAAGCAAATATTTCGGAAAAGACCCGCATAAAACAACCAAAATTAAGGACAATAAGTGACCACCACATAAGTTTGGTATTAAAAAGTTCCTTTTTACCTAAAAAAGCGGGCAACATTCTTGGCGCTACACTTAATACCATACTAGCTAAAAAACCAACGGTAATCGCATGGCGAGCTGCACCCATAATTCCATTCAAGTCTGGATTACTGGCAGCAATGAGTGCTAAACAATTAGCTAATATAAGCCAGGTATAAGCAATTCTAATAAATAAGGGAAAACTTGGATCTACACCATTAATTTTTGGTGCCTGTTTAGTTCGTTCAAATAATCTTAAAGCTAAAACAATACATAAACTGGCTAGAGTTAAAACGATAAAAGCCGGAATTGATGGAAATGGCTTAATGATTAAAGCTAATAAAACTCCAATCTCATTGATTACTAAACCACCAAGTAAAAGATTAGATTTTGTTTCTTTTAAGCCTAAAAATATTGGCATCCAATGCGTTGTAAATCCCCAGACAATTGGTAGCACAAAACCCCAAACACATAAAACTAAATATGGTTTATTTATCGTATCGCTAATAAAAGGTGATTGACCATTTATTGATAATAATATTGAGGCTATCAGATTATACAAGAGACTAAAAACAAGACCAATAGTGCCACACATGACTAGAATTGACCAAGGCTCCAATTTACTATTAATACTTGGGTTGGCCTTATGTCCTACGATACTACGATACACAAAAATACTTACAGCAATAAATTCTAATAAGGCCGATAAAGGAAATAATAAACGCCAGGCTAAACTATAAAATCCGGCCATAAAGCGTAAGGATATACCAACTGTCCACATAAACCAACATAGCCAACCATCAATATATGTATATGGCTTACTACGGCGTAAATTAGGGATTGAATAATAACCAATACCAAGTATGAAACTACCAATCCAGCCAAATAATTGCGCATGGCCATGGGCTTGAATCCAGGCAGAAGAAACTTGCGTTGGGCTATGTCCATAACTTATGACAAATAAATTCCAAACTCCTAATAAAGTTCCTGGTACCAGCATAAAAAATAATCCGGTTATTAAATAAGCTAAAAGGAGATTAATTAATTCTTTTTCTCTAGTATATTTAAGCCAAATTGGCTTTGGTGGTGGCAAATTACCTAAGTCGTTGATAGCTTTAGAAGAAGATATTGAGTTATTCATGATGTTAATGATAATTACAAAGTATTACTGCAAACAATTAATTTAGTTATTTATTTGAATTTGAAATTAACAATAATTCTGCTAATTTTATTTCTAAAATTGTAACGCGTGGAAAAAGTATATTGTTTTCAATATGCACATGATGGCGTAAATCCTGTTCAATTTGCTCAAGTTTATTATATAGTAGACAATAGCTATTACAGGCATCATCAGGTAAAGTAAAATTTAAAGTCAATTCTCTTATAAGCGCAAGATCTTGTCCAGCACTATCATGTTCAGACATCATCATTGCAATAGGATTTTTAACTGATCCACAATGAAAGCTTGGCAGAGATTTAGCAGATTCTAATTGTATGCACATCGGGAATAATACCTGTTCTTCTTTCTGCATATGTGTTTGTAAATCAATACAAAATCTCTTAACTATTACATCAAGTTTAACTAATTCGGGATGATTAACTTGATGAACCTGAACGACTTTATTGGAAAGTTTTAAAAGATAGGGTAAATCTTCTTGTAATGGCTTATGATAAATTTTAACAATATGTTCAATAACTTCTTTAATTGAAATCGACACCAAATCTGCTTTAATATCACTAGTTTCGATTATTTTACTCTCTTGAAGTTCTTGTATCAAAGTTGTTAAATCAATTTTCTTGCTTAAACATGACTCAGTTAAGCTAATTTTGCCACCACAACAGTAATCAATACGATACTTATCAAAAATCGAACTCCAATGAGGATTTTGAGCAAGTAATTGGCCTACGGGTATATTTGCATCTATAGGTAACATAATATTTACACCTCCAATTAAACAATAATATTTAACGAATCTAAGTAAGCATTTTTAACACATGATTCTTCTTGATGCTTAGAAATACTTACACAGGTACAGGTAACAAAAAGTTCTTTATTTTGTCCACAACCTGGACATTGCCAATCGCTCGCAAGATTAGCAAATTTAGTGCCCGGAAGTATTTTGGCTTTAGCATCACCTAATATTTCATCATATATATAATTACAAGCAGTACAAATATGTTTGGTAGGAATCATAACTATTACCTCTTTAAGTTGAATTTACGGATGTTTAGATATTTGGATCTTAATATCCATTGTACTAAAACAGTCTATATTTGTCCAATGAAATGAATTACAACTTAAAACTTTGTAACCAAATCATCTTTGCAATATTGTTGTATTTACTACAATATTACAATACTAAAATGCATTAATATTACAATACGACAATTCAATAATATTACAATACAACAATAAAAGCATACGTATTTACAAATAAATAACTAAAGTTATTTTTTAAGAATGAAATTATTCTAAATTACTACGCCAAGTATTTCCATCAGCATATTTAACCTGCAACAAAAGTACTTGTAATCTTGCACAATTTTTAATCATACCTTGAAATTGCCATTTTTGCGAACCGGTTTGATATGGGGCAACATAACTATTATCAGAGCCCAAGAACGACCTTACAATATTATTACCGTTATCCTGTAAGACAAATCTAATTTGAATTGCTGATATTGGTACTTTGCCACAATTTTCATATGATAAATATAGTTGTATAGCTTGATTTACATCAAAACTATCAGATATTAATTTTGCCTGAAAATCAGTTATAGTTATAGGTGCTGAATCAAGTTTCACAATTGTAAAGGGTAAAGTTTTTGCCTGTACCCCATCATTTCCACTATTACCTTGCGCATTAGCATATTGACCGTTTAAAAATATTAAACAAAATGATAAGGAAACCAGTATGAATAATAATTTTAAAAAATGTATTTGGCTAAGTTTCGTAAATGTTTGGCTCATATTTTTGTTCATAAACTCTACCTGTGGTGCTAAAGAGTTAACTATTACTATTTTACACACAAATGACTTACATGCCCATGAATTAACTTATATTGATCATGATAAACAAATTGGTGGTTTTGCCAAAATCGGTTATTTAATTCATCAATATAAAAATAAAACCCAAAATTGCTTAGCTATTGACGCCGGTGATATTTTTCAAGGATCGCCATTATATACATATTATCATGGCGAATGTGAAGTCAAATGCCTTAATGCCATGGGCTATGATATATATACTATTGGCAATCATGAATTTGATGACGGACCCATTAATCTAGCCAAACAATTAAGTCAGGCTAAATTTACAATAATTAATTGCAACCTTGATTTTAGTCAATATAAAGAATTTGCTAATTTAGTAAAGCCTTATATAATTAAAGAAATTGACGGTCAAAAAATTGCCTTTATTGGAGCCATAACTCCAGACATTGGTCAAGTTTCATTAACCTTGCAAAACGTCAAGGTAACTGCAACTGGGAAAGATTGGTATGAACCAATCAAACAAATGACCGTAAGTCTTAAAGAAAAGGGTATTGATAAAATCGTTTTAGTTACGCATTGTGGTGTTGAAGCTGACAAAGAGTTAGCGCAAAAAATCCCTTGTGTAGATGCTATAATTGGTGGACATTCACATACCAAATTAGCCAAGCCCATAATAATACCACATAATGATGGATCCAACACAGCCATTGTCCAAACCGGATGTTATGGCAGATATTTAGGGGTTTTAACCCTGCCTTTTAATAATGATGGGCAAATTATTGTGCCAAAAGTTAAAGACGAATTAATCCCTATAACCGCTTCAATTCCTGAAGACAAAACAGTTTTATCAATTATCAATGAAAAAGAACAACCAATTGCTAAAATAATTAATAAAGTTATTGGCCAAAGTGATGTCTATTTAAGTAAACTTACTTCAAGGACACTTCACGACTTTGCTTTAGATGATGTAATCTGTGATGCAATTTACGAAGCTGGATCTAAATATGGAGCTACAATATCGTTTCAAAATCGTGGTGGTACCAGAACCGGTATTGAGAAAGGTGATATAACAATTGGTAGTGTCCAATCAATGTTACCTTTCAAAAATCATCTTGTCGTCGCATCAATAACAGGCAAATCATTGTTCAATATAATGGAAACAAGTTTAACCAAATTACCCAGTGCCAGATTTTTAGATGTTTATGGCTTAAAAGTAATTTATGCTCCTGAAAATGAAGTTTTACATCGAGTAAAATATTTACTTTATTTAAATCCTAAAACCAATAATTATGAGCCTGTTAAAGATGATAATTATTATCGTATTGCTTTAAACAGCTATACATTTAACGGTGGCGAAGGTTATGATTTTGGTGAATTTAAAGATAAAATCGAATTACCAACACTATTAAGTGATGCTTTTACGGCATACGTACTTAAACATGTTAACATTGGCTACCCACAAACTAATAGAATTATTCCTGTATATGATTTTGCAAAGTTAACTGAAACAAACAAAAACAAACAAAAAATATCAATTACTAATGCCAGCAACTTTGATTCAGGCTATTTATTGGAAGGCAAAAGTATTGGAATTTCTAATTTAAAAAATCATTTAACTTTTCCTTTAACAGACTTTAAAGTCATTAAGAAATTTAATTTATCTGACAGTGATGAATACAATTTTGACTATGCTTTAAATAAGCATAATTATTATTGTATAGTTTTAAAAAATTCAGCTAAAAAAAATTCAATTGCTAGTTTTCCATTACTATTTGAAACTTCTAAATAATAAATTTAAAGGTATCATAGCTTAAATGAATCAGCCGGAAATTACCAACACTAAGAATATTCTTCTAACACCTAGAGATTTAAATGCACTTCTTGAAGTTTCACGCCATAAAATGTTAACCTCAATGCAATTAGCTAAATTATGCTACCCTGATATATCTTATGAAACTTCCCGCAAAAGATTAAGAAGACTTCATCAAGCAAATATTCTTGGAAGTACCAATTTAAACGATGTTAAAACACGAGGCCGTCCCGATCTGATTTATTTTTTAACCCCAACTGGCAAAAAACATATTGAACCATATATAAAAAAAAGCCTGATAAATTTTGGGCTTAAAAATATCTACCAAAGAGATATCTTTATTAAAATTGCAGATATCCGGTTAGCCTTAATTGAAGCTAACAAAGTAGGTATTATTCAAAACGTACAATTCTATGATTATAAAGAATATATCAATAAAAATCCCGATTATATTTGTGATACTAAAATAACTTGCGATGCTATCGTTACTTTTACGCAAAAGAGCAATAAATCTTATATTATTGCTCTTAAATGTGATACCGGAAATTTACGTTTAAATAAACATTTCAAGCCTTTATTTGAATACTTTTCCATAAATAATCTAAATGCTTGGTTTATTTGCCCCAGTTGGGATAGGATTAATCAACTAATTAACGATTGTTTCCCCAAATTAAGTTCAGGTAATCAAGGGTATTCTAATATTTTATTTACTACAATTAATGAATTTACTGATAAACAGATTAAACAAAGTATTTTAAAAAAATTTACAGGTGAATTAACCAATTTTAAATATTCCTACCTTGTCTAAAGCAGTTTAGACTAATATAGCAATGCTTTTAACGAGCAATGTTATTATTTAAAATATAATTGGCCCTTGAACTGGCTTATAATTAATAAATGCGGAAATTATCTCTTGAGGGACTTTAACTGGCTTGCCACTATTTTGATCAATAAACACAGCAACATGGCTTGCTTCAGTTGTAACTACCGAATTCAGTAAAATACAGGCGCTAATTTTAATACTTGCGGCTCCCAGGCTATCAATCCACATATAGCCGATGGGTTTGTCAAATAAGCGAATGGTTTTCTTATAGTCAATTTTAGTTGAAGCAATTACTGGAACTAAACCCTTTTCAATAAATTTAGCCAGGGGAAAGAAATTATCAAATAGCTTCAATCGCATATCTTCAAGCCAGCGTAAATAACTTAAATTACTTACATGACCGGCAAAATCAACATCATAGGTACCAACTGTTATATTGTGAATGGTAAGCAAAGCTTTATTCATGTTTTCCCCCATAAAATGTTAGAATAATTATTATAATTCATTTTATTTTTTAAATTGTCTAATCAAGTAACTTGTTTTAAATGAAATTATATTAATTTATATCAATGCCTCATTCCGAAGAACATTTATTAGCCAAATCTCGAGATTATGTCTGGAATGATGATTTCTTGGCACAAATGGCTAAAAGACTTAAACTTAAAAACTGTAGTAATATTCTTG
>JAKAZS010000092.1 GCA_021815785.1 bacterium | reverse complement strand
CTACTCCTTCCAATAAATATTATGAATCAAGCTCAAAGTCATGACTTCTTAACTGGTAAGCTTAGCTATACACCACAGCGGATGCTTGCCTATATTCGCTCTCGAGCCAGAATATCGACTAAAGAAGATACAGAGGATATTTTACAAAATGCTTTAATTTTAGTCGTTAAATATTTTGATTCAAGTCGCAGTGATGCAAATTTATCCTCATTTTGTTTAGGTGCTTGTAACAAGGCTATTGCTCAAAATATTGAGCGCTATCATAAGATGAATGTAAGAAATACTGATAAATCCAAAAATGATTTTAATGAAGATGCGTTAACTACCGTTGAAGATAGTGAAGGAGATTCATATATAGATGATAGCGGAAGCAATGTGAAAATCTTAAAATCTACTAATACAAGTTCAAAGGTAAGTAAATTTGGTGGTTATAATACGGTTTCATTGGATTCAATGTTTGATAGCGATGAGCATAAAAGCTATGAAGATATTATTGGTCAAGATCATAGTTTAAATCGTAATCACACTCAAGACCCTTTAAATAAGACAATGCTTAATGATTTAATTGCAGCAATTCTTCTGGAATTACCAAGTAAAATACATCAAACTTGTTTTGTTTTAAAATATGTGCATGGTTATAAACGAGAAGATATTATTGCTTGTCTAAAAATGGATGCTAAAAGTATAGATACAATTGACAAGAAAATTGTCAGAACTTTAAAAGCCTTTAAAGAAAAAATAGACAGGCAAGAAACTAATATTTTAAGAGGATAAAATCATGAACGAAGATAATATGAATTTACAGTCAATACTTAATTTAGATGATGAAACTAATTTAATTAATTCCTTCGCTCATTATCTTAAAAATAATTTAACTGATTCAATTAGTTCTGGAGTTAATTTAAAATTAGACGAAGCTGTTTGGGAAAGCACTAAATTTAATAAGCTTAGTCAGGATGATGAACAATTGCTGCATAAAGTAACTCAAGGTCTTCTAGCTAATGCTAGTGATGAGAAAGTATTTTCCTTAAAAGATTTCTTTGGTCAAACTGCTAATGATGCGCTTAATCTCTGGCAAGATTTATTACAGTCAATGCAATGGCAAGTTTTAACACCAGTTGCTGTGACCCGTAGTGCTACGGATGAAGCTTTGTGTTTAGGTACTTTTAGTCAGACTATCGCTAATGTAGGTAACGTGGAATTAAATTTGAATTTTTATAATAAAACCAATTCATTAAAACTGTTAGTTCAAGCTACTAATAAAGATGGTGATGCCTTACCTAATGCTAGAGTAATGCTTAATAAAGATTTCCAGGAAATGGTATTTGTCGGCCAAACTAATGAAGATGGCATTGTTTTAGAGCCAAGTATTCCTTTGACTTCTGGAATTTATCAAATCGATTTCCTCATTAATGATACTGCTCTATCTACGCCATTTTTTAAAATTTAATTAAATAAGTCTCAAATAATTTTTATTTAATATTCTTATAAACAATTAAATTTAAGTGGGAAGGTTACGAAAAAATTATTTTTTAAAATTAATTATTTAAGCTATAATCTTGATAACGTATAAGCTCTATTGATTAAAATGGTAAGGTAAAAAATGCAGCGGTGGTTCAAGGGTAAATTAAATATTCGTTCCCGAATGCTGGGTATGTGTTTTGCAATTGCATTGCCACTGATTATAATTGGCAGTTATTTCTTGTATGGCCAATATCAGACTTTAAAGCAAGAAGCCAGTAATGATGCTAAATTTGCCGCCTTTACGGTTAGTCGATCGGTCGATTTATGGATTAATACCCAAATTAATACATTAAATGCCCTGGCTGGTTTTAAAACTATTACCACTAATGATAAAGCTAAAATAAATAAATTATTCTTAACGGCACTTAAAGCGCAATCAAGTTTCCGTAATCTTTACCTAATTGACTTATCCGGTAAACCAATTCAAATTACATCCCGAAATCATCATCAAGATTCAGTTAAAGACTGGGGGGCAGTATTTAAGGGAAATATTTGTTTTGAACAAGTCATAACCCATAAGACAGCCTGTATTTCTAATTATCTTGAAGACCCGCTTTCGAGCGAGCCAGCACTTATGGTTGCATGCCCAGTGCTTTTGAATAAACAGCTAAAATATGTCTTAATTGCCAGTATTAATCCTAATCAATTGTATAAATTATTTGAAACGCGTGATAATAAAAACAATATCATAATCGATATTGTTGATAATCAAAATCGGGTAGTTATGCGCAGTTTAAATAATGATTACTGGTCAGGTAAAGATTTCTCTAAGGCCATAACGGTCCAAGCTTCTAAAGACAAAAATAGTGGCGTTATTGAAGCATACGGTATAGCTGATTCTACGCCGCGAGCCTATGCTTTTAAACGTATAAATAATTTTAATTGGTTAATTATCGTTGGTGTTCCTGAAATTAATATTTATGGTAATTCAGCATATCTATTATTAATAAGTTTGATTGGAGCTATTGGAGCTATTGCTCTATCTACAAGAATTTCGTGTGTTGTTACAGATTATTTTACATCTAAACTGGCGCTTTTATTAAAAGAAACCCGAACTTTAGGTCGTGGTGATTTATCTAGTCGTGTCGATATTCCTAGTAATGATGAATTTGGTCTGTTAGCTAAAGCTTTTAATACTATGGCTAGTAAACTTGAACAAAATCAACAGCAACAACTTATGCTTAATAAAATTGCTGATTCAATAAGACAATCTTTAGATTTAAAATACATTTTAAACACAACTGCCAGTGAATTAGGCAAAGCTCTCCAGGCTAGTAGATGTTGTATTGCTTTAATTGATCAACATGAATATGAGACTAACAAAGATAATGAATTGATTTTTGAATATATTTATTATGATGCTAATTTAGGTGGAACACCATTAGACAATATTATCTTACCGCTTAATGATGAAAATATGATGAAATTAATTATTGAACAGCGCACAATATTATCTATGGATGTTTTGGATGATGATACAGCAAATACTTTATTCTGCAATGTAAATGAAAATTATAAAGATTGGAAATCCGTTAAATCACTGATAGGTTGTAATATTGGTTCAAGAAATTCATGTTTAGGCATAATATTAGTTCAACAATGTAATGATCTTAGACAATGGAGTCCAAGTGAAATTGATTTAGTTGATGCTGTTGCTCGTCATGTCTCAATCGCCATCCAAAATGCTCAACTTTATGAAGATGCGCAGGCTAATGCTTCACAAGAATTATTAATTAATCATATTGTTAAATCAGTGCGTAGTTCTTTTGATTTAAATACCATATTATCGAAAATTACCCAAGAAATTGTCTTGTCGCAAAACGTTGATCGCTGTCAAATTGCCCAGCCAACAGCTGATGGTCCATTGGTGATAACGCATGAATATTGTAAAGATGAAATGGGTTCAGCTATTGGTACTAATTTGTACCCCAATGTAATTGAGCGCAATGTCCGTGAATATAGTCATGGCAGACCATCACGTCTTAATTTTGCCAATACCAAGATTTTAAAAAATTATGTATTAGGAATTGATTTGTCGATTTTTCTTAATAACTCAAATATAAATGAAAGTTTAAATAATGTACTTCCTAGTAATGGTAATGATTTAGTAAATTTTAATAGTGAATTTAATAAAGATTTTGAAATTACCTATTCGAAAATTAATAATATTGATGACAATCCTCATGCCCAGCCTTTTAAAGAATTCCTTAAGGCTAATGGTACTAAATCGGTTTTAACAGCTGGCTTAATCAGTGAAGGTAAATTGGTCGGTTTGCTTATGTTGCATCAATGTACAAAAATTCGTAAATGGTCAAGTAAAGAACTTGATTTTGCCCGCAGTATAGCCGATCATATTGCTATAGCAATTACCCAAGCTAAGTTGTTTGCCCAAGTTAAACATCAAGCCATAACTGATGGTATGACTGGCTTGTATAATCATGTGTATTTTAAAAATCGCTTAAGTGAAGAGTTGAAAGTGGCTCAAAGAAAAGGTACGCATTTATCAATAATAATGATTGATTTAGATAAGCTTAAACAGATTAATGATAATTTTGGTCATCCCATTGGTGATGCGGCCATAAGACAAGTATCTTCAATCTTAAAAACTATATTACGATCGGGTGATAGCGCGGCTCGTTATGGTGGCGAAGAATTTTCGGTAATTTTACCGGAAACTACTTTACTTGAAGCAGCTTTAATTGCTGATAGGTTATGTTCCCAAATTCGTTCTCAACTTGTTCCTGGTTTAGGTAATATCAGTGCATCTTTAGGGGTTGCCTGTTACCCTAAACAAGCCTTAAGCCTTGAGGATTTAGTTGATAAAGCTGATAAAGCCTTATATGTTGCTAAAAATTCAGGTCGTGACAGGGTTTGTATTTATGAAGAAAGTACTGAAACAGATATGGCCGATAAGGTTGAACCTCGCTAATTAACGGCCTTCTCTTCTAATATTTAGGATAATTTTTTGGATAATTGACAATGTTAATGAGTTTAAGTTTGGCAATTGTTACACCGTTAAACTTGTATATTTAAATGTATTTAGTTGACTTGTGTTTTAAGAAATTAGGCATTAAATAATTAATTTTTTTTGATTTTTAGTATAATAAATTGAGGTTTGTTTAAGGATATTTATTGTATATGTCGCGTTTAAAGAAAATTAATGTTGTCGATTTGGTAATGCTATTAACTGTTTTTATATCAGCTTTTGGGTTTTACCTAGCTAGATCTTCACACGCTGGGGTTGATAAAGTAATAACTGGTAGACCTAAAGTCGCCATGGATGTATTAATTGTTGGTTTGAAAACGTTAGATTGTGGCATTTTTAAAGTTGGGGACAAAGCTAATTTAACTATTCGCAATCAGCCAATTGAACCGGCTCTAACTATTGAGCAAGTAAAAACTTGGCCAAGACTAGTTACTTTTTTAGGGAAAGATGGTAAAACACCAATTTCTGTTCCTGATATCGCAAATGCTTATGCACATGATTTTTTAATTACTTTGTCAGATAATGCTGAAACAACTAAAGATGGTTATGTGATTTGTGGTAATAAGTTAAAAATTGGTAACCAGGTTGAACTGGAAAGCTTTAAATATCGTGTTCAAGGTGTAGTCGTTAATATCCGTGAAGTTAATAATTAGCGGCAAATATTTTGTTCTATAAATAAGGATGGCTTTTAATTGAAATTTTTTTTAAGTAAAGAATTAACTTTATTTGATGATGATTATTTTATTGACCAAACCTTAGCTAATTCGATTTTTTTTAAAAGTTTAAACCAGGTCTATATATTTACCCAAAATTTATTTATTGGTAAATTAGGTCGCTTAAATCAACCACTTAATTTGCTTAATTATTTCATATTAGGTTTCTTATCTATATGCCTTGGATTGCCTCAATTGGCTAGCGATAAAGGGTATTTTGCCTTAATTATCGCTTCTGGTTTTGTCGTAGCCTTTTTGGCTAAACTGTTAACTAAAAGTATTACTTTTAAATTTACGTTCATTGACAGTTTGGTTTTGGCCTATTTTTTTGCCAATGTTATTGCGACATTTTCATCAGCTTATTTTAAAGAGTCCGTTATTGGTTTAGCTAAGCTAGTAATATATATTTTTGCCTATTTCTGGTTTAGGTTGACTTTTAATAGTAAGCAGAATTTAAAAATTGTTATTTTTAATAATTTGATTTTGCTGGCTACGTTTATGTCAATGTATGGAATTTATCAATATAAAACTAACGTTAAAGCGTTAGCTACCTGGGAAGATCCAACCTCAGAAATACATCAAACTCGAGTATTTAGTACATTGGGTAATCCTAATTTACTGGCTGGTTTTTTACTGCCGATTTTTTTTCTTAGTTTTTCCCAATGTATTAATAGTTTAGTTAATAAAAGATATTGGCAATCCTTAATATATGCCATTACCTCAGGAATTATACTATTATCGATAATTTTAACAGGGTCGCGTGGCGCTTATTTATGTCTACCAATTTGTTTAGGGATTGGGTTTAGCATAGCCATTATTGTCTGGGCAAGGAATTTTAAGTTAAAACAAATTATTTTAGTTTTGGCTTTAAGTATAATTTCATTTTGTCTGATAGTTTTCTTGGTTTTAAAAATTCCTTATTTTAGCGATCGCTTTAGTACTATTTTTGCTGGACGAGCTCATAGTTCTAATAGCTATCGTCTTAATGTTTGGCAGTCATCGGTCGCTATGTTAAAAGATAATTTCATTTTTGGTATTGGTCCAGGGAATAAAACTTTTCGTTTAGCTTACGGATTGTATATGAAAAGTGGCTATGATGCTTTAGGCACATATTGTGTACCTTTAGAAATTGCCGTTGAATCGGGAATACTTGGGTTTAGCACATTTTTTATACTTATAATTATGTGGTTTTTGAAAATGCATATATATTTTTGGCAAGTTGTTGAACAGCAAAATAAAATTCCTTGGCTGGTCTTAGGATTTGTTACGGCAATGTTGTCAATGTTAGTTCATGGCCTAGTTGATACAGTATTTTTTCGACCCCAAATCCAAATTATATTTTGGTTGATTATGGTTCAGTCAAATTTTTTAACTTTAAAGAAATCTGTTTAAATTTAATATTAAAAAAAAATCATATTTAATATTAAATTTGAACTTTTTTAAACATTAAATAATTTAAATGTGGAATAATTAAATTAGATTAGTTTATTTTAATGTTTGGATGAAATAACAGGAAACTCTAATTAGAACTTAGACAAAGGAGTTGAAATATATGAAAGAAATTCGTAATAAGCATGGCTCAACGTTAAGTCTGGTAGCTGTATGCTTAGTTGTTTTAGTAATACTAGGAGTGGCCTTTTATTACTTTTCCCGTATGTTTGGTGGCGGCAGAGAAGTCGGTGACGCCGTCGATGGTGGTACCCTTGGTATAGCTAGGCGAGCTTCTCGTCAGATAGCAGTTAATTTAGCTACCTTGCCCTCAACCAGTGATGTCCAACAATTTGGTCCATTATCAGATCCACCTAATTCTAATGCGATTAATTTACTTACCTACAATAGATTAGTTGGTCAGGCTATTTTGGTTAGTATAAATGCTCAAGCTATGGGTAATACCCAGGCAGCAACTAGTGCTAAAAATGTTTGGACTTCGGTACAAGCCGTTGGTCAAGCCCTGACTGCCCAGCTAAATAATGCTAATACTTTTGCTGGTGCCTTTAATCAAGTATCTAATTTAAGTAATAGTTCAATGCTGGGTATAAATGGCTCAAACACCGTTAACTATAATATGAGTCAATTTAAAACAGCGTATATGCGCAATGGTCTGGCTTCCAATATTTATATCCCGCAAGATTTATATAACGATTTAAGTGGTAAGGATGCCCAAGGCAATCCTGATGATTTTGCTTCGGTTGGGGCAACCATCCAAAATCAATTAAAGGCGTTAATTGTGCCAACAGTAGGTAATAATGGTAGTCAGTTAACCTTTAACACAGCTTCAACTGCCTTTAGCTTAAGTCCAGCTTTAACTGGTGCTCCCATGCAGGCCAGTTCAGGTGGAGCAGGGTATTTACCTGGCTATACCAATATTTCTTTACTGCCAGGATCCGCTCCAGCCTTTGTACCAGTGGTTCCTTTTAATCCGCCGCATCTAGTTTCTAAGTATGAATTTAATCAACAAAATTCAGCTTCCCCTGTTGTGGCTAGTGGTTTAACTGCTGTTGTGCCACCCAATGCATTTGAGGCTAGTGGTCAAGCAAATCAAAATACAGCTAATGTAAATAATGTTGCTTCATCTATAGCTTGTGCTGTTATTGGTTGTCCAACCACGGTAGTAACAGCTGGCAATGCTACCAGTGCTATCCAAACGATGGCTGGTCAATATCCCTTACAAATTCCTGGTGGCTTTATCCGATTAGAAAATCTACCTGGTTTGTCGCCACCTGGTGGAGCAATGGTTGCTAATGGAGCCAATGACATTTTTAATAATGAATTATATGGATATCCAGGCATAACCCAATCTAATCCAGTAGATTCTACAGGTAATGGTGTCTTTTCAACTGATCCAAATGCTGTACCAAATTGGGCAAATTATAATAGTGCAGCCAATGCAGCTCTTGCCAGTGCTGTTAGCGCTGCTAGTTCTAGTTCAAGTACAACTTCAAGTACCAGCTCGACGTCAAGTACTAGTACGAGTTCAACATCTTCGGCCGCAGTATCAGCTGATTCAACTAATAAAGCTGATTATTATCCACCTAATTCAGGTAGATTAACTTCAACGACGTATAATAACCTTGCCCCAAAGTATCCAGCCAACATAAGTTCAATGTACGCCCCTGGTGGAAGAGATTCTAGTGGAAATCCAGTTTTACGCTATGGCTCCACTTTAAATCAAGCTGCTACGCTAACTCAGTTACAGGCTGTTACCTCACCAAATGCTCCAGATAGCTCAAGTCAGTGTTATTCACCAAATACCTATAATCCAGTTGATGCTACTAGTGTTTGTTCAACAGCGCTTACCACTTGGGAAGGTAATTATGGCCGAGGTGTTACAACTCAAAGCGCACCATCAGGAAATTATAATGCGGTAGAATACATGAAAGCTGAATTGTTAATTAAAAATGTCCCATGGCCAAGTAAAGCAGTAGTCAGTATTACTCCACCAACTCAAAATAATGGAGTCTCTGGCATGCATTTGACTCAAATGCAGATTCCTGGTTCAGCCACTTCCATTGGCGTACCAATGCGACAACCTACCCAATCGCATGGCATGTCGCCATTATATAGTGTAGCCGGTACCCCACTAGAATTACTGGGTCAGGCAGGCAATTCAACAACACAGCTAACTGCCGGAACCGCTATTTATAATATTTATCAACGATGCCGTGAAATTAAGCCAGGTGTAGCTCCTGAAGAAATTGTCAATGCCTTAAGTTCAATAACCCTAGACATGGGCAATGTGATGTATTTATATGTCAATCCATCTACAGGTGTTTTCCAATGTGATAGTCTGGGGCCAATTAAGTTTAATCCAACTGCTTACGTCGATCAAAATTCTAATAGCATTGTTGATGGTGTTGTTCCAACAGCTAATTTAGCTAGTAGTAATTTATCATCTAATCCTACTGCTCAAAGCTCATTACAGTCATCTAATAATCTGCAAGCCTATCAAGCAGATGGTTATTTGGTTGATACCCAAGCGGTTGCTGCCCCAGCAAGTGGAGCTAGTGCTAAATCCACTAATCAATCGGCAACTGATTACAGTGGCGCTGGTTCTGGGCAAAATTATTTTGGTGAAGCCAATTATCATGATCAGCCACTAACCGAAACATCTGGTATTGTTGGTATGGATGCAGCGGTTTGGACACCTTGTAGTGGTTATCATAATTTATTGGGAGTAGTCCAATTTCAAACAGCCGTTCCTCAACCAGGCGGTGGTACTGTTGGACTAAATGGAGCTCCACCAGCTGGCTTAAGCTTAAATCCAAGTGGCAACGGATTTTCAGGTGGTAGCTTCTCGGCTCCTAATTAGTTAGCTAATTCAATAATTTCGAAATGAGGTAATATGAAAAGAACAATAAATATTCAATTCGTTATACTTCCCTTAATTGTCAATGCCTTGTTGTTTCAACAGGGCATTGCCCAATATAAGGGTTTAAACCAGGAGCCATTAAAGA
>JAKAZS010000015.1 GCA_021815785.1 bacterium | reverse complement strand
TTTATTTTTAATGCTTTCAATATCTTCAGTATTGTCATTAAATTCCTGAGGCTTAAATTCTTCTACTACTTCATTTTGGGCTTCATGTTGATTATGTAATTCAGCTTGCTCTTTAATATGATTATTAATAATAGTTTTATTACTTAAATCAGCAAATTTTAATTTAGTTTCAGGAAATTCATTATCAGAAATAGCTTGCGTTAGAGCCTCAAAAATTCTTTTAGCTATTAAGGTTACGGCATTTTTTGGTAATATGTTATTATCTAAAGTCCATTTTAATAATTCACTATCAATTTCAATTTCAAGATAGGGTTTAAAATTATTGGGATTGGAAGAAAAACTAATTAATCGATCTACTGGTATTATATACCCTTTCAAATTAGGTTCATTACCTCTGATAATTAAAGTAATTCTTTTGGTGGATAAGCGGCCAAGCACAATATTATTACCTTGACTAGGATTTTTAAGTCCTTCTTTAGATATTGTTGGTCTGGTCCAAGTAAGTTCCGGTAATGTATTTCGATTGCTTTCATTATAAATGTAGCCTAAATCAATTAATTCATCAAATAATTTATCAATAAAAGTAATAAATATTTCATGCAAATTTTGAGTATTATTATCTATTTCAACTGCACCTTGATCCATGGGTAATTTATTCGGATTATTATCTTTAAAAGAGTTAAATACTTTGTTTTTCCATAATTTACTTAAGTCTTCAGAATTATTTTTAGCTTTATTATCATCGGTCTGGGCGCTTTTCATTTTAGTTCGGGTTGATGATTTTGTCGTTTTTGAATTATGTGACATTACTAATTCTCCCATGTATGTAATTGATTAATTTGGTGATAATAATAAGATTTTAAAAATACCTCAAGTTTAATTAACCCATTTTTAAGCGTAATTAAACCTTTAGTTTTTTTGACCTATATAAAATTTTAGTTAAATTAACTAAAATATATCTATAATTTATTAATGTTAAGGATTATATAAGAAAAATCGTGCTAATAAATATTAAAATCAATATTAGAGCAATTCTCAAACTGGAGACTAAATAATAAAAATATGGATTTAGCTAAAACTGAGCAAATTATTATCAAAGGGGCAAGACAGCATAATCTAAAGAATATTGATTTAAATATCCCGAAAAATCAATTTGTCGTTATTACTGGCGTAAGTGGATCTGGCAAATCATCTTTGGCCTTTGATACAATTTTCGCTGAAGGGCAAAGGCGTTATGTTGAATCCTTATCAACCTATGCTCGTCAATTTTTAGGCCAATTAGACAAAGCTGACGTCGATTCAATTGAAGGATTAAGTCCGGCAATTTCCATCGATCAAAAATCCAGTTCCCATAATCCAAGGTCAACAGTTGGAACTGTAACCGAAATCTATGATTTTTTACGAATTCTATACGATCGAATTGGCACGGCTTATAGTGTTCAATGTGATAGTGAAATAAATCCCCAGACGATTGATGAAATTATTGATCAGATTTTAACTTTACCAATTGGTACAAAAATTCAGATTTTGGCGCCGATAATATCTGGCAAGAAAGGTTTATGGCAAAATTTGCTCAAGGATTTAAAATCACAAGGATTTGCCCGCATCCGTATTGATGGTGAAATCTTAGACTTAGACGAGAATATTGATTTTGCTAAAAATAAAAAACATAATCTTGACCTGGTGGTTGATCGCTTAATAATTAAAGAAAACAGTCGTTCGCGATTAACTGATAGCACCCAAGTTGCTTTAAAATGGGGTAATAGTAATGTTCTAGTCAATTATCAGTTACCGGAAAATAGGCCAATCAATAACTTGGAACCTAGTGGAGAATTGATTTATTCAGAACAATTTGCTTGTAGTAAATGTAATATTAGTTTCACTGAAATTAGTCCACGTATTTTTAGTTTTAATTCTCCGTATGGAGCATGTATTGACTGTCATGGCCTAGGCTATGTAAGTGAAATTGACCCTAATTTAGTTGTTCCCGATAAGTCTAAATCAATTTCGAATGGAGCTATTTATCCTTGGGCTAAAACAGGAAACAATTATTATCAACAGATTCTGATGAGTTTAGCGAAACATTATAAATTTTCACTTACAACAGCGTTTGAAAAATTAAATAAAATTAATCAAGATTTTATTTTATATGGATCTGACGATACGATTAAAATGGTACATGATTCATTCGATGGCCTTGAAACAGTTACCTATGACAAGGTATTCGAAGGCGTGATTAACAACTTGAAACGTAGGTATGAACAAGCTTCATCTGATAAAATCAAGGCTGAAATCGAAAATTATATGACTTATTTACCTTGTACTAGTTGTAATGGTAAAAGATTAAAGCCGGAAAGTTTAAGTATTAAAGTGAATCATCAGTCCATAGCGGACCTTTGTGATTTAACAATTAATGAAATATTTGATTTTTTTAGCAATTTAGATGACACCCTTACTGCAAATAAGAAAATTATTGCCAAACAAATTATTAAAGAAATAAGTGTACGTTTAAAATTTTTACTTAACGTGGGTTTGGATTATTTAAACTTATCGCGAAGAGCTAATTCTTTATCTGGTGGTGAAGCACAGCGCATTAGGCTAGCTACGCAAATTGGATCAGGATTATCAGGAGTTTTATATGTTTTGGATGAACCCTCCATTGGTTTACACCAGCGTGATAATGATAAATTAATCAGTACTTTAAAAAAATTACGTGATTTAGGCAATACCTTAATTGTCGTTGAACATGATGAAGATACCATTAAAGCTAGTGACTATATTATTGATATTGGTCCATTAGCTGGACTTAACGGTGGCAAGGTAGTTGCTAGCGGAAATTTTGAAGCTATTTGTGAAAGTTTAGAGTCTTTAACTGGGGCCTATTTATCGCAGCGCAAAAGCATTCATTTGCCAAAGTCAAGGAGAACAGGTAATAATTTAGAATTAAATATTATCAATGCGTCTTTAAATAATTTAAAAAATATTTGCGTAACTATTCCATTAAACAAAATGGTTGCAATTACAGGTGTTAGCGGATCGGGAAAATCAACTTTAATTAATGATTTGCTGTTAGAATTCATCAACAGTCAGTTCTTAAAGGCTCGACCGAAGCCGATTGGTATTGAAAATGTTTTAGGTTTAGAGCATATTGACAAAGTAATTCAAATTGATCAAGCTGCCATAGGCCGTACCCCACGGTCAAATACAGCTACTTATACGGGATTATTTGACCATATCCGCGAGGTTTTTGCCCAAACTACTGAAGCTAAAATCCGAGGTTATGAAATGGGCAGGTTTTCCTTTAATGTTAAAGGCGGAAGATGTGAAGCCTGTAAAGGTGAAGGTATGAATGAAGTCGAACTCAATTTCTTGCCTAGCGTATATATTATTTGTGATATATGTAAAGGCGCACGTTATAACCGTGAAACCTTAGAGGCTAAATTTAAAAACAAATCTATCGCTGAAGTTTTAGAAATGACTGTTGATGAGGCTATTGAATTTTTCAGTAAAATTCCTAAAGCTCATCAAAAACTATTAATTTTACAAGAAGTTGGTTTAGGTTATATAAAACTAGGTCAGTCAGCTACAACATTATCCGGCGGTGAAGCCCAAAGGGTTAAATTAGCTAACCAATTGGCTAAACGATCTACGGGGAAAACTTTATATATTTTAGATGAACCAACCACAGGATTGTCTTTTTATGATGTGGATAGATTGTTAAATGTTTTGCAAAAATTAGTTGATTTAGGCAATACCGTAATTGTTATTGAACATAATTTGGATGTAATCAAACAGTCTGACTGGATTATTGATTTGGGACCTGAAGGCGGTAATTTAGGCGGTCAAGTTATTGCTACCGGTACACCTGAAGATATCATTAAAAGCAAAGAATCATATACTGGCATATATTTAAAAAAACATTTAAAAAATCATCTAAAAACTTTGTTACCCAAATAAATTTTTGTATAACGCTGGATTCTGCTTATGCAAGTATTATTAATTCTTAGATATATAAATAATCAGCATTGGTTAAAACATTTTTGGCTGATTAAGTTAAACTTTATTTAAATGAGTTCTGCTTAACTTTAAACATAAGTAAGTTTTCCGATTATGTTAAAATAATTATTGATATATCAGTAATTTGATTAGTTTAAAGGTTATTTTTTTGGTTAAATCATTTGATCCAGTCTTTGATAATTTACGTAAACGTGGTCACCGAATAACACCACAACGTGAGGTTATTTTGCAAATTTTTCGCCAGCTGCCTAATGGCGTCCATTTATCAGCTGATGAACTTTATGTAAAAATGAATGAATTGGGTTATAATGTTAGTCTAGCTACAGCGTATCGAACCCTTAAACTCCTATCATCTTTTGGTCTATTACGCGAACTGACATTTGCTGAAGGTCACAAACATTATGAATTAAAACAGGATTCTTTACCCCATCAACATATTATTTGTGTTAACTGTAATTCAACTTTAGAATTTGAGGATCATTTCTTAGAAGAAATCGGGCAAAAAATTGGCTTAAAACATCATTTTCAAGTAATTGATTCACAATTTAAAATTTTTGGAATTTGTCCAAATTGCCAGTTAAATAAATAAATTTAATTTAATATATATTTCAAACGAGGGAATTATGACATTGGCAGATTGTAAAGATGGACAAAATCTCTTAATCATGGGCAGTTCTCAAAATGAGATTAATCTTCAGGCCATTAGATTTGGGATAAATCAAGGAGCTACCGTTAAAGTGGCTAAAAATATTACTAATGGTCCAGTTATAATATTAAAAAATCAGTTAGAAATTGCTATTGGTAGGCAATTAGCTAAAGTAATTCAGGTACAGATAATTGAATAGAATGATGTGTTCTAACTGTAAAATATTAATTGACATAAAAGATCTGTCAACCGGTGCTTATTGTTCACGTTGTAATACCTGGAATAGTCTTACTAAAAACTGTTCCAGCAGTTGTCAGAGTTGTTATCAAAAAGCTGTCACTAAATCAACCGATATAAATGGAAATTTGTGCCAAAATGACACAAATGATTTAAAATTAAATTGGTGGGTTAAAATCTTTAACTTAATTAAATTAAAGATTCCTAAATTTTAAAGTTAAAAACAGTTCTCTTACAGAAGATCTTAAGAATATGATTATTTCAGATGTTAAAGTGGTTTAATATAATTATTGTGAACACATTGTTATTTATTATTTTAAAAATTGAGGATTCCTTAAACCATGAGTAGGCCGGTTAATCCATGGAAATTTACTGGTTATAAACCTGGGCAAAATATTCAATGTATAATTATTGCCCCTGAAAATGACGGTTACAATGTAACCGTAAAAAAAGATAAGGATAATTTACCAGGATTTTTAAAAACATTAAATAGTTTTCGTATTGGCGAAGAAGTCTTAGCTCAGTATGTTGGGGTACAAAACGGTCGTATATTACTATCAGCGCTATTTGCTCAATCTGCTACCCAAAGGGTAGCTAGTTCAGTGACTACCGCTGAAATTAAGCCACAGGTATCCTGGCAGGACCAATTAAATGAATTTGATAAATATTATAATAGTCCAAATCCTGAAGAAGAAGTCAAACCGGTTGTTTCCAGTCAGATCGAACCTAAGTATCTATTTCGACGGGCGATTGATTATATTATGCCCGCTTTAAATGAAGCTGATGTGAATACTTTTACCATGGGTGAATATGATCCTGAATTATTGATAGGTGACCTTGAAGGTGGCATGAGAACCTGTTGTGTTAAACTCATTTGTGATGAAAATATGTCAAGATCAGCAATGTTGCTATATCGTGGTCGCGTGTACGGAGCTATTTTTTCAAGTAAAGAAATACCCCAAACCCCTGATTGGGAAGAAGCTTTAGGTCTTGTCGTTAATAATTTATTCATTCCCACAACTCAAATGATGGTTTATGACTTGCCTGAAGATATTGTTTTACCTTTATCAGCTTGTTTTCAAGGATTTAATGCCCCAAATAGTGAAGATAATGATACTAAGTATAACCTTGACTATTACAGTAATTGGTTTTTACGTAAAGAGTCTACAGGATTATTTGCTATTGTTTTTCACAGTTTAGGCGCAACTTTTTTAATTTATGTTTACAAAGGTGAATTTAAAGGCTTGTATTTAGTGGAAGAGAAGAAATATTTTAATAGTATTGAATATTTATATGAATTGCTTGAACAGGATTCTGATACTAGTTTTCAGGCATCAGCTGTATCACCGAGCTTACTTTTAAATCCTAATCGACATGGTATAAGCTTAAGCATGGCTGTGCGTAATCGTAATAAAGACGTTTGACTTTTATCAGACGAGTCACTAAGGACTGGATAAAGACTTATAGCGATAGTCTGTGGATTACTAATCAATATTTATTAACTAAATATTTTCAAATGATTATTTAAATTATTAATTTGAGTTGTTAATTCTTGAATTTTTATTTCAATGACTTTAACTTTTTCAATTGGTGCTTTTTGTTTAAAATCACCTTTATTGAGTATTTCTTCATTTTTACTCAATTCTTTCATTAATGAATTTTTCTGCTGTTCAATTTTTAATTTTGTTTTAGTAGTATCAATAAGTTCTTTAAGTGGTAAAACAATTTTTAATCCGGCAATATCTTCGCAAGCACTCAAATCAGGTAATATTAATGTTTTATCTTGAATATTAACATTAACTTTAGCAAGATTATCAATTAATACTAAGTTATCACTAATTATTTGATAATAATTAGAATCAGTAAAAATAAAAAAGACATTGGCCTTTACTGAACTGGGTACATTAAAGGTTTGGCGAATATTTCTTATTGTTTTAATTATTCTAATAATTAAATTCATACTTTCATGGGCTTGCTCAAAATTAAATTTATTATTAGTCTGCGGGTACTGAGCAAACATAATTGATGGCTGATTTTCTTTGTATATTGAATTCGGCATTTTTTGCCATAATTCTTCAGTAATGAATGGCATCACCGGATGGATTAATCTTAAAGAACTTTCTAAAACAAAATATAATACATTTAAAGTTTGTGAACTGTAATGATTTTCTTTAAGCTGGATTTTAGCTATCTCCAAATACCAATCACAAAAACTATTCCAGAAAAAATTGTAAAACTCTTTAGTAATATCGTCAAAATTATAATTGGTAAAGCCTTGATGAATATTTTCAATCAAATTATTATATTCATGCAGGATAAATTTATCAGCAAGCGACAAGAAATTTTCGTTAATTGGCGTAATTGTATTATTACCAATTGAAGCTAAAATAAATTTAGCGGCATTCCAGATTTTATTATTAAAGCGTTTATATTCTTCTAATTTATCTTCGCGGAAGCGGACATCTTGATCGCCTTTAATACCAATGCTGCTAAACCAGAATCGATTGGCGTCACAGCCATACTTGTCAATCATATCTAAAGGATCAATTGCATTGCCTTTAGATTTTGACATTCTTTTACCATCAGCTGTTTGAATAACCGGATGAATTAAAACTTCTTTAAACGGAATAGTATCAAGAAAATATTCACTCATAAAAATCATCCGGGCGACCCATAAATTAATAATTTCCCGAGCTGTAGATAAAATATTAGTTGGATAAAATTGTTGGAATACCTGAGTATTATCGAGCCAGCCTAATGTTGCCATCGGCCATAATGAAGAACTAAACCAGGTATCTAAAACATCCTCATCTTGCACAATATTTGAACTTTGGCATTTAGGGCATTTATAAATAGCTTCTTCATAGGCATCAATATGATTACAGTCATTGCACGTCCAGATCGGAATGCGATGCCCCCACCAAAGCTGTCTACTAACGCACCAGTCTTTTATCGAATTTAACCAATCTAAATAAGTAGCTTTGTAACGAGACGGAACAAAAACGATTTCATTTTGTTCAACACAAGTCATGGCTTTTTGGGCTAAGTCTTTCATGGCAACATACCATTGCTTAGATAGCAAAGGTTCAATTGCTGTGCTACAACGCTCACAATAACCTAACGGTATTTTATAATTTATTTTTTGATCTAGTAAATTTTGGCTGATTAAATCTTCTTCAATAACATTACGAGCTTTAAACCGGTCAAGATTATGGTATTTTGAAGGTACGTCAGCACATTCAATTAATAAAGCTTGTTGATTAATGACGGTATTTACACCCAAATTATGACGACTACCGATTTCAAAATCATTAACATCGTGGCTTGGAGTTATTTTTAAAATCCCGGTACCAAAACTAGGATCGACATATTCGTCAGCTATAACCGGAATTGATTTATTGGTTAAAGGGATTATAACTTGTTTACCAATGAATGATTGATATCGACTATCACGAGGATTAATGGCTACGGCTAAATCGGCAAATATGGTTTCTGGTCTTGTGGTAGCTATAACTAGATATTTATCTGGTTGGTCAACAAAAACATATTTTAAATGATAGAGAAAGCCTGCGGTCTCTTTATGCTCTACTTCTAGATCTGATAAACTAGTCATACAGCTAGGACACCAGTTACTGACTCGGTGTCCGCGATAGATATAATTATCCTTGTATAATTTAACAAAAGCATGGTAAATAGCTTTTACATAGTTTGGATCCATGGTAAAAGCTAGCCTTTCAAAACTAAAACTAACTCCTAGCCTTTTATACTGACTGACTATATGATTGCCATATTGTTCTTTCCAGGCTAAAACTTCTTCTAAAAACAGTTTACGGCCAATATCATGACGGCTTTTACCCAGAGCTTTTAATTTTTTTTCGACAACCATTTGAGTCGAAATTCCTGCATGATCGGTTCCCGGTTGCCAAAGCACATTAAAACCTTGCATGCGTTTATAACGAATTAACATGTCTTGGATTGTGCCATTTAATGCATGACCCATGTGTAATTGACCAGTTATATTTGGCGGTGGAATTACGATAGAGTAATTCGGTTTATTTTGGTCAATCGTAAATTTGTAATAATCATGGTCAAACCAAAATTGTAAATTTTTTTCTTCGATCACATTTGCTTCGTAGGATTTATTGGTGATGTCAATATTTAAAGATTCTTGCATAATTGTAAAAAAATAAGTCAAAAACAGTGGAAGATGTCAATATATTTAAAATAAATAATTTAAATAATACTTAAATTATTAATATAAACTAGCTTAGAATAATTACAATAAACTTTTAAGTTAAAGTTTAACAAGCGTGATAATTCTTATATAAAATGTCTGTTTTGACTACTAATTTTACCCTTAATGAAAAAGGAATACAAAGATAATGATTTCAAGTAATGATTTTCGACCTGGCATAACCATTGAATACAATAATGGTTTATGGCAAATAGTTGAATCGATGCATGTTAAACCGGGAAAAGGTTCAGCCTTTGTAAGAACTAAACTAAAAAATATTGAATCTGGCGCTGTACTTGAAAACACTTTTAGAGCTGGTGAAAAAGTACCTTCGGCGATTATTGAAAAAAGTGAAATGCAATATCTTTATAAATCTGGTGATAATTTTGCTATGATGGATAGTCAAAGTTTTGACCAAATTGAATTAAGTAAAGAACAAATTGGTGATGTTAGTGAATTCTTAAAAGAAGGATTAGAAAATATTACCGTTTTAAAATATCAAGAACGTATTATTGGTGTAGAATTACCGAATACTGTCGAACTTATCGTTAGTGAAACTGCTCCAGATGAACGGGGTGACACTAGTAGCGGTGGGGGAAAACCAGCTACACTAGAAACGGGTGCAGTAATTACGGTTCCTTTTCACATAAAAGTCGGCGATAAATTAAAAGTTGATACCCGTACCCGGAAATATGTAACTAGAGTATAAAAAATAATTAATGAGGATAAATTTGTGATTTTAGATTTTAATCAATTAAAAGAACTTTTAAATGAAGTAAGTAATTCAGATATAACTGAGTTACATTTAGAATTTAAAGATACCAAATTAAGCTTAAAAAAAAATGTCTTTTTTCAAGACGTTCAAATAACCCAAAGTCGTGTTAATTCTGGTGAATTAAACCAAGTAAGTAAAACCACTACAGCTGTTTTACCACCAGTTACTGATATACAGGCTAAAGTTGACAGTAATAATGCTACGAATAATAACCATATTGCCATAACATCACCTATGGTTGGCACCTTTTATCGTGCTGCTTCACCAACTGCTAAACCATTTGTGGAAATTGGTGATAAGGTTAACCCTGGACAGACTATTTGTATAATTGAAGCCATGAAATTAATGAATGATATGCCTAGCGAAATAACCGGTAAAATAGTTAAAATTTGTGTTGAAAATGGTACTACTGTTGAATTTGGTCAGAATTTATTTTTAGTCGATCCTCAAGGTTAAATATTTATATATGTTTGAAAAAGTATTAATTGCTAATCGTGGTGAAATAGCTTTAAGAGTTATTAGAGCTTGCCGAGAATTAGATATAAAGACCGTAGCGGTATATTCTCAGGCTGACACTGAAAGTCTACATGTTAAACTGGCTGATGAAGCTTATTGCATTGGTCCGCCCGAAGCTCGTAAAAGTTACTTGCATATCCCGGCCATAATTTCCGCTGCAGTAGTTACTGGTGCTGATGCTATTCATCCTGGCTATGGTTTTTTAGCTGAGAATGCAGCTTTTGCTGAAGTATGCGCTGATCATCGCATAAAATTTATTGGTCCAAGTCCACTAGCTATTAAAACTATGGGTGATAAATCCAAAGCCAGGCAAACGATGATGCTGGCTAAAGTACCTGTGGTACCAGGATCGGCTGGCTTAATAACCAATGATCAAGAAGCTCTTGAATTGGCTCGTAAAATTGGCTATCCAATTATTGTTAAGGCTACAGCTGGTGGTGGTGGTCGTGGTATGCGAGTCGCCAAAGATGAGGCGTCATTGATTCAGGCTTTAACCCAGGCAAAAACCGAGGCTCAGGCAGCTTTTGGTGATGGTGGCGTTTATATTGAAAAATATTTAAAACCAATTCGTCACATTGAAATTCAAATTCTTGCTGATGCCCATGGCAATTGTGTTCATTTAGGTGAAAGAGATTGTTCGATTCAAAGACGGCATCAAAAACTTTTAGAAGAAGCTCCTTCACCAGTATTAACCCCTGAATTCCGTAAAAAAATGGGCGATGCCGCTATTCAAGCAGCTAAAAAAATTAATTATGAAGGTGTAGGAACAGTTGAATTCATATTTTCGCAAAATCAATTTTATTTTATGGAAATGAACACGCGCATCCAAGTTGAACATCCAGTAACTGAATTAATTACCGGTATTGATCTTATTAAAGAGCAAATAAAGGCTGCCTGTGGCATTCCTCTGAGTTTTAAACAAGAAGATATTCAGTTTCGCGGTCATGCTATTGAATTTCGGATTAATGCCGAAGATCCTGAAAAAAACTTTATGCCTCGTCCTGGTAAAATTGAAGCCTATGCAGCCCCGGGAGGAATTGGGGTAAGAGTTGATAGTCATTGTTATCCAGGATATAGTATCCCACCTTATTATGATTCATTAATCAGTAAATTAATTGTCTGGGGTCAGGACCGCAACGAAGCAATTGCTCGTGGGCAACGTGCACTGGATGAATATGCGATTACCGGGATTCCTACAACTATTAGCTTACATCAGAAAATTTTAAGTAATGAAACTTTCCGTCAAGGCGATGTTAGTACCGATTTTCTTGAAACCAATATTAAATTAAGTGAATTAGCTAAAACCAAGAAATAAAGGAGTTTTAATTATTTAATTTTTTTGCTATTATAAAATATTACGGCTCCGTAGCTCAATGGTGGAGCATGCGACTCATAATCGCCTGGTTACAGGTTCGAATCCTGTCGGAGCCAAGTTTTATTAGCAGCAATATCAAAATTTAAGGCCAATTAAGTGTTTGGTTAAGAGACTGGTTGTCAATATAAAAAACTATTTAATTAATAACTAAATTTTGGTTTCATCATCTTTGGCTTTAATTTTCCAGAATGGTTGATTCGACTTCTGCTTTTAATTCTTTATGGCTAAGTATAATTTGTTTTTGAAATTCTTTTAGGGTTTTGATGGCATTGTCAAGATTGGTATTAGAATTGGGAAAATACGATTCGTATGGTTTGTTTTTTAATTTGGCAAAGTTTTTGCTAACTACATGAATTTGGGTTAAAGCTTTGTTTAAATCCACCATCATACTTTCACTATTGGCATAAACTCTTGAAAGTCTTAATCCGGCAGATTTAGGGCCTTGCTTTAAGCCCAAGAGCATAGTTTCTTCACGACTTAGGTCACAATTCCCATAACTGCCAATACCCAAAAGAACAATTACTAAGATAATTTGAGAATACTTCATAAATTTTAAATATTTATCCTTTACAATTTTGAAATTTTTAATTTATTTTTGCTTAACTAAGATAACATATATTCAAAATTTTACTGATTATTTTATGCCAAAATCTGATTTTAATTTTAACCTCACTTTAAAAAATATTGAACATGCTATTGTGGTTGTTGCAAGTCGCATTATATTTGATTTTGGTATCCATGGTTTAATTTTAGCCTTTCTTATGTTAGTCATTGGTATTTATGGCCAAAATCAAAGCAAAAAATATGGCAAACCATTTATGGAAGTTGCTAAAAAATTATTCATTACTTGTTTTATTTTTATGATACCAGGATTGATTAGTTTATTAATTCATCATAATATACCGGCTGCCGGTGTCTATAACATCAACAGCCTTGGTTACCTTGGCTTGTGGTCGTTAATTACGGCGTATTTATGCCTAGAAGAAATGAATTTTGAATGGTTTAGTTAATTAATAGAACTAAACCATTCTCTAAAAATTAAATTAATAATCATTAAATTTATGACTTAATCATTAAAGATTTTTAATTTACTCATTAAACCAGCCAATTGGATTGGGATCTAAGTTTAAATTAATTTGTTTAACTTCACTGTAGGCTTCAAGACCAAATGTACCTAATTCACGTCCCCAGCCACTTTGTTTATAGCCTCCCCAAGGACATTCGGCATAAGTGTTATGATAGCCATTAATCCAGGTTATACCAGCTTTAAGTGCTTTAATTACCCGGTAGGCTCTGGTGATATCACTGGTAAATACTGCTCCAGCCAAACCATAATCACTATCATTAGCTAGAGCAATGGCCTGAGCTTCATCAGAAAATTTTTGAATAACGACCACTGGTCCAAAAATTTCCTCACGAACAATTCTCATATTACTGTTTACTTCAGCAAATATTGTAGGCTCAATATAATAGCCATTTTTTAATTCGCCTTTTTCAATTCGCTTGCCCCCAGTAATTAATTTAGCTCCTTCTTTAACACCAATTTTAATGTAATCAAGCACTCGATTCATTTGTATTTCGCTAACCATAGCACCCATTTCGGTTGTTGGCGCAAAAGGATGACCTACGTTAATTTTTTGTGCCCGATTTTTAAGCTTTTCAATAAAGGTTTCGTAAATATCTTCATGAACAATCATCCTCGATCCAGCTGAACATACCTGGCCAGCATGGCAGTATATAGCAAATAAAGCGTAGTCTATGGCAATATCAATATCAAAATCATTAAATACTACCATTGGTGATTTGCCACCAAGTTCTAAAGTGACTTTCTTTAAATTTCCTAATGCATCCTGGACAATAGATTTACCGGTTTTAAGCGATCCGGTAAAAGCAATTTTATCAACGAGATTACTTTGAGCAATTAATTTACCCACTTTAATTCCATCACCAAGGACAATATTAACAACACCTGGCGGTAAGCCAATTTCTTGAAGAATTTGACCAAGTTTGATTGCCGTAAGGGGAGTATATTCACTGGGCTTTAATACGCATGAATTACCCATAGCCAGAGCTGGAGCTAATTTCCAGGCTGCCATCAATAAAGGATAATTCCAAGGGATTATTTGTCCACATACGCCAATTGGCTCACGAACAATCGTGGTAAATGATGATGCAGGCACTTCTACGCTTTGTCCAGTAGGCTTGGTAATAAGACCGGCATAATAACGAAAACAGTTAGCAGCATCAGTTACATCATACTGCGACTCACGCAAAGCCTTACCTAAATTAATTGTTTCAAGATAAGCTAATTCGCTACTATTTTCCTCAATTTTATCAGCTATAGTAAAGAGCATTTTGGCTCGATCAACACTTGCCGTATTACGCCATTCACCTTGATCAAATGATGTTCGAGCCGCCATAATTGCTTCCTCAACGTGAGCGGGGCTTGATTCATAAACTTGGCACAAATTACTGCCGTCGCTAGGGTTAATTAACTGCCTGGCTAGGTCTGATTTTTTAAACTGCCCATTAATAAAAGCTTGCCAGTTTTGGTGAACATTAAATTTAGGCATAAGTTTGGTTGCTGTCATGATTGAACCTCAAAAATTAAATTAAGCTATCGTTACAATAGTAAATGATAAATTTAACAATACTTAAAAAATTTATAAAAACCTTATAAATTTTTTTTGCCTCTGCCCGAACAACTTTATTATATTAAACTGTTATAATGACTATAGTTGTTTAGCCATTTACAATAACAACATAAATACTTTTAACTCTATCTTGTCAATGGATATTATGCAACGCTCAATTATTTATTTTTTAACTTGGCTATTATTGGTATTAATATACACATTTACCTGTCCAATCGTTCAAGCTGATAATAGCCAATTAAATAAGGCTATTGAGATATTTCAAAAGGCCGATTATACCAAAGCTATTGAGGCTTTTGATAAAGTTCTTATTAAAGAACCCAATAATTATAGTGCGCATCTTTATAAGGCGGTGGCCTTAAATTATCTTGGAAAAATTGATGACGCTGAAAGTGAGTATAAATGGCTAGTTTTAAATAGTCCTAATCAAGAAACTAAATTACAAGCAAAACATGCATTAACTGCTATTGAAGAAATTAAAAAGCAAAAATCGATGTATCAAATGAATACCCCAGCGAATGATTCGAACCTTGGGGCAAATAAGTCATCTAGTCAAGTGGTGCCAGCTCTAACTAACCCGCAAGTATATTGTTTTATTGATAATCTTGATGTAAATTGTAAAACAGCAATTAATTTTATCAAAGAAATGAATCAATTTTATGCCAATGATATTGACTTTAAATTAATTGACATTAGTAATACTCAAAGTGCTGATCTTACTTCCAAGTTTCAAATTAGAGGCGTTGTGCCAACCATTATTTTAATCAATAAACTTGGTCAAATAGTTGAAAAATCAGTAACTGATATTAATTATAATGAATTAAAAGTTAAAATTAATATGCTTACTACCAATTAATTAAAGGTAAACTCAATTGGACGTTCAAAGTAATGGATTATTTATCAGTTTTGAAGGTCCTGATGCAGCCGGCAAATCAACTCAAATTAGGCTTTTAGCTAATTATTTTAACAAATTAAATTACCAAAATATTGTTACTCGCGATCCCGGTGGCACGGCTTTTGGTCAAAAAATTCGCAAAATATTATTAGCTAAAGAAACTAATGTTGCCCCTATTACTGAATTATTGTTGTATGCTGCTGACCGTAGTCAACATGTTTATGAATTAATTAAGCCATCACTCGATAAAGGTATCATTGTTATCTGCGATCGCTATATTGACTCATCGGTAGCCTATCAGGGCTA
Source organism: bacterium (assembly GCA_021815785.1). GTDB lineage: Bacteria > Cyanobacteriota > Vampirovibrionia > Obscuribacterales > JAKAZS01 > JAKAZS01. The sequence continues at coordinate 26,022 of JAKAZS010000015.1, read as the reverse complement.
TGGCCGCCAAATTCCGGTAAGTCTTATTAATCACTTAAATAATATTGCCACTAATAAGTTAATTCCCGATATTACTTTTCTTTTAGATATTGATACTGATATTAGCTTAAGAAGAAGGGATTCGAGTAATCTGGACCGGTTAGAAAGTGAATCTAGTGAATTTCATAAACGAGTAAGACAAGGCTATCTTAAAACAGCAAGGTTATATCCGCAACGAATTCATATAATTAATGCCCGCAAACCCATTAGTGTTATGCACCATGATATTAAACATATTCTTAGGGAAAAATTCAAGACGTTATTTAGTAAAAATGAAATAATTGCTCATGAAGAAAATTAATTTAGTTCTATGTCTGAACTTATTTATTCAGTTAATTTATTTAAATCTAGCTGTTTTTGCTTCAGAGCAAAATAGTAAGCCACCTTTAATGGGTAAATGTCAGTTAATTGGTAATTCACATGTATTGACTTTTAATAACTCTCAGGAAAAAATATCGGCTAATTTAATCTGTATCCATGGTATGTCCATGTGTGCTCAAGCCTATACTAAATTAGGTTACGAGCTTTTAAATCAACATAAAATTGCTACCTATGCCGTAAATGTCGAAGGCTTTGGTCCTATTGGCAGTGATACCCGTAATGAAAAATTAGACCTGCTTGATACCGTAAAAGATATTCATAAGTTAATTAGTATTCTTTATACACAAAATCCAGATATTCCGATTTTTTTACTGGGTGAATCGATGGGAGCCAGTATTGCTATTGCCACAACCGCGCAAAATAATGAACATATTGCAGGTATAATTGCTGTGGCTCCAGCCTGGAAAATTAAAAAATTAAAACGTAACCTTACTAAAGGTATTTTGCAGTATATTATTGAACCTAAAGTTCCGGTTGGCTTTGCCACTAAAGGCGTGATTAAACAGGCAACTAGCGATCCTTATTTAATTGAACATATTGAATCGGATACTTCTCATAGAATTAAGCTGTCACCAATTGAAGCTATTGCTTTTCTTGAATTTATTCATAAAACCAATATTAATGCCACTAAAATAAATAAGACTCCAGTTATGATAATCCAAGGTTTACAAGATAATCTGGTCAAACCAGAATCAGCAGCTACTTTATACAATGATTTTAAAACGGAACAAAAAATATTAATTATTGATGCTAAAGGTAGTCATTTGATTTTTGAAGAAGGCCAATATAATAACAATGATATAATTGAATTACTAAATTTTATTAAATGGCAAAATGAAATAACTAATTATTTTAAAATTCATTGCTTAATAATAAATAATGAGGATATAAATCATAAATATCAAAAAATCCTCACGAAAATCTTAAAGACAATTAAACCGGAGACCTATAATGACTGATATTTTAAAATTTTGGAATTCATTTTATGAAAATAAAACTACACCCTGGGATTTAGCTTCTTATGCTGAACCCTTTAAGACTTATTTGGATTCACCTTATTGTATAAAGTCTGGACATGTTGGCGTAATTGGCTGTGGCAATGGTCATGAATGCGATTTGTTAATCGATTATAATTTCACGGTAACTGGTATTGATTTTGCTAATCAGGCCATCCAAAATACCCAAAACAAATTTAAAAACAAAGGTGTTTTAAATGAACGTGGCTTTACTTTACAAGAGGATTTCTTTAAATTAGATTTAGAAAATTATTTTGATGTTATCCTTGAACATACGTTCTTTTGTGCTATTAACCCGAAATTACGCTATGATTATGTCCGTAAAATTGTGCAAATGTTAAAGCCTGATGGATATTTAATAGCTTTATGGTGGATTATGGACAAGGAAGATGGTCCACCGTATGGTGTAACTCAATCGCAAATATTTAAATATTTTGCCAAAAACTTTAATATTGAATTGGCTTATGTACCAAATAATTCTCATAAAACTCGATTTAACAGTGAATTGTTTACAGTTATGCGACTAACTGATAAAACAATTTAAAAAATATGAAAACTTTTTTATGTCTAGGTTATACTTATAAATATGCAAAATTTAGGTATAATTTAGATGCCAAGATTAAAATTCATCACAATTTTCCTTATACTCGTCTGTTTTATGGTTGCAATCATGTTTTCAGCTAAGGCCAATATACAAGTAGGCGATAAGGCTCCTGATTTTACCCTTGTGAACCAAGTAGGCAAATCTGTTAGCTTGAGAGATTTTAAAAATAAACAAATCGTTGTTGTATATTTTTATCCCAAAGATGAAACTTCAATTTGTACGAAAGAAGCCTGTTCGTTTCGCGATTCCTATAAAGATTTTCAAGAACTCAATTGTGAGGTTATTGGTATTAGCTCAGATTCAGTAGAATCACATCAGCATTTTGCTCAAAATCATAATTTGCCATTTGTACTGCTTAGCGATCCTGATTCGTTAGTTAGAAATTTATTTAGTGTGCCCAAAACAGCCATGATTTTACCTGGCCGGGTAACTTATGTCATTGATAAAAATGGTATCATAAAATTTATTTTCAATTCACAAATTGATGGTGAAAAACATATGCGTGAAGCTTTAAAAATTGTTAAAGAACTGCAATCTAAGCTATAGTTAAAATACTGTCAATGAATTTTAGTAAGTATTTTATTTTACATCGTGTTACTACAATATTAATTTGCCTGTCCATTATCTTATTTGGTGTTTGGGCCTTATTTAAGCTTCCTGTCGATCAACTTCCGAATGTTGATTTTCCCACCATATTAGTTAATGCAGAACTTGCCGGAGCTAATGCTACTACTATGGCTGCTACTGTAGCAACACCTTTAGAAAAACAATTTTCTAACATAGCTGGTCTTAAGGCTATTAATACTCAATGTTCCTATGGCATCTGTCAGATTACTCTTGAATTTGAAATTAACCGGAACATTGATGGGGCAGCGGCTGATGTTCAATCGGCAATAGCAATTGCACATAGTCTATTACCTGTTTCAATGATTTTACCACCAACTTTTCATAAGGTAAATCCAACTCAAGTACCAATTTTTGTAATTGCCATATATTCAGCAACACTGCCTATGTATAAAGTTGATGAATATGCAGAGAATTTAATTGCTCAAAGATTGTCAATGATTAATGGAATTGGCCAAGTTGCAGTATTGGGCTCGCAAACATATGCAGTTAGGGTTCAGCTTAATCCAAAAAAATTAAAGTCATACAACATTGGCTTTGATCAAATTATTAATATAATTCAAAAGTCTAATGTTAATCTACCTTGTGGTATTGTTAGTGATCAATATAAAGATTATAGCATTGTTGTTAATGGTCAACTTCATAATGCCAAATCCTATGAACCGATTATTATTAATTATCAAAATGGTCATACGGTAAGATTAAAAGATGTAGCTACTGTAATTGATAGTGTTCAATCCAATATTTTAGCGGCTTGGTATAATAATAAACGTAGCGTTATTCTTGCGGTAATGAAACAACCCAATAGTAATACTGTTGAAATAACTAATCATATTAAGGCCATACTACCAAAACTTAAAATATATCTGCCCGAATCTGTTCAGGCTGATGTAATTTATGATCGTTCTAAATCCATAAGAAATGTTGTTAATGATGTAAAACTAAATTTAATCCTAAGTATAATTTTAGTAATTATGGTGATATTTATCTTTTCTGGAGATTTTAAATCTACCTTAATACCAAGCCTTAGTTTACCAGTGTCAATTTTAGGAACGTTTGCCATTATTTATGTCTTAGGTTTTAGTATTAATAATATTACCTTAATTGCCATAATCTTATCGGTAGGGTTTGTTGTTGATGATGCTATAGTTGTCTTAGAAAATATCTTAAGGAATATTGATTTAAATAAAAATATTTTTCAGTCTTGTTTAATTGGCAGCAATGAAGTCGTTTTTACGGTTATTTCAATGACTTTATCTTTAGCTGTGGCATTTATTCCTGCACTTTTTCTTGGTGGATTACTGGGTAAATTGATTTTTCAGTTTTCGGTCACGATAATTGTTTCGATAATTATTTCTGGCCTGGTTTCTTTAACATTAATTCCGATGCTGAGCAGTTTATTAATAAATAACAAATTGGCAGATACCAATTATTTTAGTAAGATTGCTCAATTCCTAAATTCTAATTTGTTATATGTATATGATTACTTTCTTAAGTTGGCTTTATATTACAAAAAATGGATTATGGCAACCTTTCTCGTTTCAATTGTCCTTACTATTTGGCTGTTTAGCTCAATTGCCAAAAATCTTATAACAGCTGATGATATTGGCTATATTTCTGGGACTACACAGGCTTGCCAGGGTATATCCTTTAATGCCATGGTTAATCATCAACAAAAAGTGACCAGAATTATTTGTAATGACCCAGCAGTTCAAGGAGTTGCATCAGCAATTGGTGTCGGTAGTCTTAATGATACAATAAATACAGGCAAGGTTTTTATAGTATTAAAGCCAATGAATATACGCAAAATAAATGCTCAAAACTTGATTGAACGTTTAAATGTTAAGCTTGAACAAATTCCTGGTATCATTACACACTTACAATTATCACCGCCATTTAGGTTTGGTGGTAAATTAACTAATGGTCTCTATCAGTTAACTTTAACTGGTGCTAATTTAAAATTATTATTTGAAAACAGTAAATTAATTGAACATAAAATGCGTCAGCTAAAGATGATTACAGACTTAAGTACCGATTTGGAAACCGGTAATCCGGAGATTTGTATTGATATTAACCGCGAACAATGTGCTAGGTTTGGTTTAAGTATTAAACAAGTCGAAAACGTCTTAAATTGTGCTTTTTCTTCACGGCACATTTCAACTATCTATAAGGCTGATAGTGAATACTGGGTTTTTATTGAATGCCTGCCTGAATTTAGAGAATCAGTTGAAGCGCTTCAAGATATAAGTATACTGTCTAATACAGGTAAATTAATTTCCCTGAAAAATGTTGCTCAATTTAACTTCAAAGCTGAAGCTCAATTTATAAACCATTTTGATGAAATGCCATCTATAACGATTTCATTTAATTTAAAGCCAGGCTATGCTCTTGGTCAAGCCATTAATGAAGTTAATAATATTGCTAATAAATATAAAGATACTAAAATTTCTTGCTGTTTTCAAGGGCAGGCTCAAGAATTTAATGTATTTTTAAATACGGAAATTTATTTAATAATTATTTCGATATTAATTATTTACATAATATTAGGTATTCTTTATGAAAGTTTTATTCATCCGATCACAATATTATCCGGTTTACCTTCAGCAGCTTTAGGTGGTTTGTTGTCACTAATTTTCTTTAATTTACCGTTAGATATTTATGGTTTTTTAGGTTTAATTTTACTAATTGGTATAGTTAAAAAAAATTCCATAATTATGCTAGATTTTGCAATTGATCAACAACGTAAAACTAACATTGATGCGCAAACTGCAATTTATCAGGCCTGTTTAGTAAGATTTCGACCGATAATGATGACTACCTTATGTGCTATTTTTGGCAGTTTACCTTTAGTGCTGGAATTAGGATCAGGTGCTCAATCAAGACAGCCACTTGGTTTAATCGTTTTGGGTGGATTAATCTTATCTCAATTAGTAACATTATTTATTACTCCAGTAATATATATATACTTTGATAAGGTTGAGCATAAATTAATGAAGTTAAATTTCTATAATTTTTTATATGATAAAAATATAGGTAAAAAATAAACTTTTTTTTAGATAAAGTATAATATTTTATTTACTTTTAGCAATAAGCTATTAATTTTATATTGATTTATAATACTAGATGGATTCTGAAAAATTGGTGTTAAGTTAATTAATGTCAATTGAGATAATATTTTCCATTATTTATTTTGAAAGGGACAGTTAATAATGAATAAACACTTATTTTTTTGGCTTTTAATTGCACTAATTCAATTGTCACTTAATGTCACAGCTCAAGAAATCAACCCCGTTACAACACATAATCTTATACATACGGCTTTAACTGAAACCAGCGCATACACGACAAGCCCAGGTCAAGAAATCAGTAATATCATGCAAGGTGTATTACATAATACCCTTGATTTAAATTCAGTGATGCATAACGTTAATATTAATAATTTAACCCATGAAATTAATTTAGATATAAATGGTAAATTAACGCCAATTTTTAATAATACTTACCTTACTCCAGCTGAATCCATTGCTTTAAGTCAGATATTAAGCACTAATCATCAAAGCCTGGTTTTGGATAATTTAGGCAAAGCCATTGGTGGCAGCTTTGATGTTAGTTTACTGGCTAATAATGTTCTTAACCTGGTACTTCCTAAAGATGTAACCTTAGTTGACAACTTTAATAATTTAACCATTAACGGTAATCTAGTTAATTATGGTGATATTGTCTTTACTGGTAATGGTACTTTAACCAGTGCTAATCTGCTTAACGAAAATACTGGCTTAATATCAGCTAATAATAATTTAAGCCTTAATATTCATAATGACTTAATTAATGAAGGTGGCATTTATGGTGGCGCTAACCTTAATTTAAACACTGGTTATGTATTTAATTCAGGTACAATTGAAGCTGGCTTAGGTAATGTTAATATTACCAGCGTAAATAATCTGGATATTATGTCAACTGTTAACAGTAATATTATGGCTAATGATGGTAATATTACTTTAAGTTTAACTGGTTTAAATACTGGTAACAATGGGATTAATTTAGTTTATGGTAATTATTTAAGCGAAAATTTAAATTTAAATGCTGGACCGAGTTCTGTTCAAGGCATAATTAATAACGTTAGCGGTCAGATTAATATTAATGCTAACACAGCTCACCTGGCGGTAGCTTCAGCCGATATGAAACTTGGCAATGACCTGGTTAATGGTGATCCGACCTATGTTAATACTTCAGGCGATATAACCTTAACTGGAGCAGTTACCAGTTCTGGTGCTAATTTAGCCATAATAGCCAATGGCAATATTAATATTCCCAGTGGCACGGTTACTATTAATACTCAAGGTACATCAGCTAATGGCGGTAATTTACTCATGATTGCTGGGCTTGGAACAAATATAACGTCATTCGGAAATACTAATACAACCAGTTTACCACCTGGAACTGCTACCGTTAGTTCAATAACGGTAAATTTGGGTGCCACATCCAATAATACTGGCGGTAATATTGATCTGGTAACTAATAACAGCTTAGCTACTAATAATCCAGTTATTGAAACAGCTGGCAATGGTACTAATTCTAATGGTGGTAATGTGACTTTAATTGCTATTGCTAATGGAAGTACGGGGGGATCTGTACTTACCAGTAATGGGACGAATGTATATAATATAGCAACTGGTGGTACGGGAACTGGCAGTAATGGCAATGTGACTTTAATAGCTGGTGCTACAACTGGGACAGCCATTAATCTAGGTAGCATAACTACCACTGGTGGCTCTGGCACTGGTGGTAATGTAAGCATTTATGCTGCTAATCCCAATACTTTAACCTTAACCATTGATCCAACTGGTACGCCGACAGGCACTATTACAGCTAACACAGCAAGTTCTACTGGTGGTAATATAATTTTAAATGGCAATATTACAGCTGGATCGGATACAGGAGTTAATACAATTATTTTAAGCGATAGTGGTGCTGGTATAATCAGTAATTCAACTGGTAGTGGATCAACGCCTCCATTTGTCTTAACCGCTGGCAATGTTAATTTAAGCAGTCAAACTGGTAGTATTGGAACAATAGGAACCAGTAGTCAAGGTCCAGCTGGTTTATCACAGGCAACAGTAATTAGTGTCGATACAACATATTTAACGGTAAATACAACTGGAGCTAGTGCCTATGTTGTTGCAATAAATCCTATTGTTAATCTTGAACCCTCTACGGTTAATGGTAATTATGTATTTGCCATAAATAATACAAATATTTCAACAATTAATATTCTGGGCAATATTACGACAGGATCTGATAATAACGCTAATATAATATTATTATCAGCCTATTTTACTAGCGGGAGAGGTATGTTAAATATTAACAGTTCTAGTTCAGCAACAGTTTTAACATCTGGATATGTCGATTTTTACACTAATGGCGGTAATATAGGCAGCGCTGGTAGTCCTTTATATATTAATGCATCTAATATTGGCCTGGTAACTGGGATGAATAGTGTATACACTGGACTCGATCAATTTACTAATACAGCATTAACAACAGGAAATGTCTATATATCAGATTCAGCATCATCCGTCTCACTTGATGCCCCCAATGTTCAATTATCTGGTCATATAGATGCGATTATTGGAACCAATGCTAATTTTAATTTAACCATGACTAATTCAACCAGCGGTTCAATTAATATTGGTGCTGCGATAGGTGGTTATGTTAATGGAACCTATCCGACTAGTTATACACAATTAGCACCATTTAACACTTTAAACTTTACTACTAGTGGATCTGGTGCTATAACGGCTTCACCTGGATTAAATATTGGCATTGTTGCTAATAATGTTAATTTCACAACCATAAATGGTGATATTGGTTCTAACGCTACGGGAATTATCGTGGCCAGTCCTAATGTAACCGTTAATGACACAACCGGCAATGCCTATATTAATGACTATATAACTACTGGAGCTGCTGGCTTAGGTGATTCTAGTATTAGTGGTACTTTACAGTTTGCCACTCAACCGGTTAATTCGGAACAGGTTAATATTAATTCTGGAGTTACTGTTTTGGCTAATAAAATTAATTTTAACGATATAAGTGAACTTAATAATAATGGTAGCATAAGTTGTCAGAATTTAACTGTAACTGCCGGATCTTCATCTGGTACACCAGTTTTAACCTTTGCAGGCACTGGATCTTACCTGGCACCGGTATCCGTTACTATTGGCGCTTCAACTGGGATTAATCAAAATTTAAATCTAGGGAATTTATTTACCTCTAGTCAGCCAATTAATACTAATTCATTAAATATATTTGCCAGTGGGACTATTACCACTTCAGCCATAACAATTTCGGTTCAGCCAGCCTCTAATGGTGATGCTGGTTTATTGTTTATTCAGGCGCCCGCCTTAACCGATCCTAATAATTTAACTTTTGTAGCTAATGGAACAACTCCTATAAGCACTTATAACTTAACTTTAAATATTGGTGATACAGTCGGAAATACCAATACTATTACTTTTGGTACGGCAGCTGGCCAGTTTCAGGTTCAGGCTAATGATAATAATCTTTCAATAGCTACAGGTAGTACGGTTAATATAGATACCAACATTTCAGCAGCAGCAGTTTCAATACTTAATGATAAAAATACTAATACAATTACCATGAGCCCGGGGACAACAATAACTGGACCTAATGTTGTGGGGCTTTCGACCAGTACAAATGCCGGTAATTTTGTTATTAGTAATTTAATTTCTAATAGCGCTATTTTTATTACCACAGCTGGTGGCAATATTACCATTAATAATGGATCTACTATAACTGCTGGTGATGGTATTTTAGAAATAAATAATTCCAGTACAAGTTCGGGTAGTATTGCTATTGGCGCTAATGCCACCTTGTCTGGTTATACACCATCGTTTGTGCCAGTTAATAATAATGAAGTCATTATTGTAAACGGAACAATACCCAGTTCTGGGACTAACACTACTAATCCAACTAATGTTATCACTAATTTAACCAATGCTGCCAATGTCTATTATGGAACAAATGGTATAACCGCCAATTCACCTAATAATACGATAAATGCTAATACCTATAACGTTTTATTTGCTGGAGGGTCAAGTTCAACGCCAATTACTTTAGGTGGTGGTGTTACGATTAATAGTAGTCCAGTTAATAGTGTGATAAATATTACTAGTCTGGATTTGACAAATTCTACAGCAACCAGCGCTATAACAACGCTCCAGTCTCAAGGTAAAATTGGTGGAACATTAATAGTAAATGGTTCTGGTGTAGCTACTGGTGGTAATATTATTTTAAATAATACCGATAATTTAACTAACATTACCGCTGAAAATATTCCCAGTAATGTTACTGTCACTTTTAGTGGTTTAACATCAGCTAATGCCGTAGATATTAATTTATCCAGTTCCAGTACAGCTGCCCAGGTTGTGATTAATGGCACCGAACAGTTTACCAGTATTGGTGGTGGATCTGCTGGAGTAATTAATATTACCACTACCAATACCAGTCAGACCCAGCCTCTATTTTTACTTGGCGCAACAGGCAAATTAACCAGTGATGGTAGTTTAATGGTTAATTCTGCAGGTAATTCAGCTATTGCTGGGTCGGTTACTGCCGTAAGTTCAATTAATTTTACGGCAACCTCTGGCAGTAATGGTTCAATTAGTATTTCAAATAATGTTACGGCAAGTGGAGTTTCTGGATTAATAAATTTAACGGCTGATGGCAGTGGAACCATTACCCAAACCGCTGGCTTATTAACGGCTCCAACTGTTAACTTGGCTTCAGTTACCGGCAATATCGGCAGCAATACTAATAATATACTTTTATCAACTCAATCATTAACTATATCCAATCAAGCCAGTGCTTTTATTGCAAACAACGGTAATTTAAATTTAAACAGTTTAAGTTTAGCTAATACCTTTAGCCTATCTAATACTGGCAATTTAACAGTTATTGGTAATATAACCGTACCTAATTTAATTTTATATACCAATAATGGTGGGGCTTTAACGGTAAATGCTCAAGTTGGTATTGCTACCGGTACAGACATATTTAATGCTTCGGGTTATTTAACAACTGGATCTAATGGCGTTATTATTGCAAACAGCCTGTCATTAGTAAGCAGCACTGGTGAAATTGGCTTTGGTGTTGGTGGCGCCCAACCATTAACAACGCAAGCTAACAATATTGTCTTTAGTGCACCACTTTCGGTTGGCATCAGTAATACCAGCAGTAACTTAAATTTTGGTACTTCAGCAACTCAAGGCAATTTTTACGTTTATCAAACTGGCAATATTACTGCATCTGGAACAATAACGGCTCCAGTACTAGGATTATATTCATTTACAGGTACAACCGGTATTGGTAGCTCAACTAGTTTAATTCAAGTAAATTCTGCCGATATTGGTTTACAAAGTTATGGTACTGGTTCTAGTGTTTACGTAAATGATTTATATACCAACAACACAATACTGCAGGCTAGTCAGGCCAGCCTACAGGCTGGTAGTACTGGGCTTGGTGGAGTGTTTAAATTTAATACCGCTGGACCTTTAAGTATTTATGCTCAAATTGATCATGGTGGTAATGTCACAGCCGGGCAAGTAAGTGCTCAGATTATTGCTATTCAGGCATTTGATGCAAATAATGGTTACGGTATTTATAATGAAGCTAATATAATTTCTAATGACTTTATTTTCCTGACAGCCTCTCAATCTGCCTATATTGCTCAATCCGCCACTAATGCTATCATGAATGCGCCCAATGTTGCTTTAGTCACTGGTGGTGGAGCTATTGGTGCTGGTAGTCAGTTATTAATAAATAGTGGACTGGTTGCAGCTTCAACATCTAGCGCTAATGGTTTTGTGAATATCTATGATGAAGCTGCCAATTCAGGTATTTTTGGTGGACAATCAGGAGCTAGTTTTACTTTTAATACTAACGGTAATTTAACGGTTTTTGGCTCAATTGGGACTGGAGCTGGAACTACTGTAGCTAACAGCAATATCAACTTAATCGCTAATGGTGTTTTAAAAGTTGGCAATACTACTGGTATCGATTTAACTACCAACAATGGAGCAATTGTTTTACAAAACAATAATACGTTAGCCGGAGCCATTAATTTTGCTGCAAATGATTTAATCCTATCTAAATCAACTTCAACAAGTTCAGGCTATGTTACCTTTAATATTGGCAGCTTCAGTCAAACTAATACCACTAATCCAAATCCAGCAAATATTACTGTGCAAACGGCTGGTAGCGGTAATGTTTATTTTGGCAATAATGGTATTCAAGCAAAAGCTAGTGGTAATATACTTTTTGCAGATGGCCAAAATATTGCCTTTAATACTGGTTCTTTACCTTCAACAGCTATTATTTTAGGCGGCAATGATAAGATTACTGCGGATCCACCAATAGTCATTAGCCTAGTTAATCCAGGTAATTTCAGTAATACCAATAATATTACTAATTCTAGCAATACCAATTTAACTTCTTCAATAAATAATTCTAATGTAATTAATTTAGATCAATTTACAAACTATCAAAGTTTAAGTAATCTGACTGGCAATAATTTAAACCGCACTGATTTAAATAATATGGTTAATAAACACAGTCTTAATTCACTAGCAAATGATAATTTAGACCTTGCTAACGACAACGACAGTCTTGATAATACAGCTTTTATTTTACCAATTAGTTATACAGCCTATAGTAATGATTATCGTAGCTCAAGTAAAGTATCCTCTCCAATTAATAATCTTAAATTGGTCAAGGAAAACCTTGACCAACATTCATTAATTATTTATCCTGGTAGTTCTTTAATATATAGCAGTCATGAATTGACTATATATCCACAAGGAAAACTTCAAACTACAATTACACTTAAAAAAGGCAGTTTAGTTTTAATTTTAACTGATAAAAATAATCTAGCAATATACAATCTGCATGATCAAAATAAGGATAGTGTTATTGTCAATGCCACTAATCATAAATTTAAGCTTAATCCTGGCCAACAAGTTACGTTAAGTACTTTTAAAAATATTAATGATTTTACTGTAGTTAATTTGGCAAGAAAAATTGGTTACCGCAACATTAAAGCCATTAATTATAAAAATGCCTCAATATTTGTAACTGATTTTTCAATTCCAAGTACCATAATGGCTATCAAACCTTTAAAAGCAATGTTTAAGAATAATGACAAGTTAATGAGAAATTTATCCCAACAATTACTTAAAACCAGCTCAGTTATTATGCAAAGCACTAGCAATAAAGGCGCTTATACACTAATGCAATCACCCAAATTAACTGCTTACCGCTAAGGTTTGGACTTTACTAATTATCAGATTAATTAGTAAGCATATTTGGCTGTTAACATTTTGCCAAATTGCTAATCAAGAATGGCATCTCAGGGCTTAAATTTGCCCACTTGCTCGCTTTAAATTGGCTTCAGCAAGTTTATATTTATATATACTTTCAATAACCGCAAGTTTTGCCCTAAACAATTTGACCGTAGCCTCAAAATCTTCCAGTGCTATTGATTTACCTATAAGAAATCGCTCGTGAAATAATCGTTGGTCTTCTTTAGCTGAAATAACCTGAGATTTGGCAAGATCTATATTACGTTTAGCCAAGTCAAGGTCAATCCAGGCTTGCGCTACTTGTTGAGCAACTTTTAATTCAGCATCCTGTTTAATAATTTTAGCTTTACGTAATTCAACATTAGCTGCCCGCAATTCATTTAATCTAAGCCCAGAATCAAAAAGCGTAATACCAGCCATAACACCAATAAACCCACCCCATTTTCCTTGAGCATTGCCATCAGGTGAATTGCCTGTAATATTAGAACTACCACCATACAGACCAATTTGTGGTAAATAAGAACTTCGTTTAACCAGTTTATTTCCTTTCATTTCATCAATTAAGGCATCAGCCTGTTTTAACTCAGGGCGAGATTTTTGTGCCTCAATTAAATATGTTGATACATCTCCATTTCCTTCATTTTCACTAAGACAATCGTTTAAGGATATTGGCGAGCCAATATTTAAACCCATGGCTACTTTTAAATTTAATAAATTAGTATTAAAATCACGGTAATCATCATTAATTTGTTGCCGAGCTTTAGCTAATTCAGCTTCTTCTCTTAAATAATCTGCTTTTGGAGTTTTACCATCTAAGTAGCGCTCTTTCATATTACTGGTACTAATTTGACGAAATTTTACATAGTCAGAATCAACTTTTAACTTAGCCTGATTAAAGGCAGCATTATAATATGCTTCTTTAACCTTTAATGCTGTTGTAAGCCTATCTTCATGAAAACCTTCCCGTAATTGTTTTTCTTTAGCTTGAGCCATTCTATATCCACCCATAAGCAAGCCACCTGTAAAAATTGGCTGGGTAGCTACAAAGAGTAAGGCTAACGATGAACCTTTGACAATGGGCTGCATTGTTGTCGGATTGACTTGAGTATTATTTGGATAAAATAACATTTGACTTAATGAAGAATTAGCATACCAAGTGTTAAATGAGCTAGCTGGACCAAATTTGGCTAAAGCAGCCCGAACTAAAAAGGATGAAGCCTGCCAAGTTTGCTTAGATAAGCGTAAACTTAAATTGTTTTTCAGGGCAATGTTCACGGCTTGGGCGAGACTAAGTGGTCCAGTTATTTGCGGTAAATCAAACGATGGAGCATTTTGGACAACGGTTAATTTGATTGGATTACTAGTTTCAATATCACTAGTTGATGTAACAGCATAAGGGTTTAGGGAAGATTGATTATTGATATTGGTATTAGCTTGTATGCTTGATGATGTTAAACAATAACTAAGGTAACATATAATTATTATTGTCCGGCATACTCGATTAGCCATATTGGAATTGCTTCTTATCCTTAGTTTAATCATGGTAATAATAAAGTTATGGAAAAATTCATTCATTGATTTATACCTTTTGAAAAATTAAATTTTTGATTTATCCAGGTTACAATGTCGTCAATATATGTATGCATAATCGGAATATCCAATAAGCTTAAAATTGTTCCCATTGTTAAGCCACCAATAATTACTGTGCCTAATGGTGAATAAGCATCCATACCGGTTTTAGGAAATAGTGATACTGGTAACATAACAATAATAGTTATTACCGATGTCATTAAAATTGGCCTAAGCCGCATGGGACATGCTTTAATAATTGCCGCATCGCGGGACATTCCTTCACGGCGCAAGCGTAAGATCTGATCGATAAGTAAAATAGCTGTAGTTATGTCCATACCTGTCAATATGATTACGGCCATAATCGCAACACTGGAAAATGCCTGGTGCGCAATCCATAAAGCAATAAATACACCTGATAGTTCTAACGGTAAGGAAAAAATCATTTGCAATGGCTGGATAAAACCACGAAATTGTGCTATCAATACCAGGAATATAAAAATAATTGCTAACTGTAAGCCGGTTAAAAGTCTGGCAAAGGCATCCATCATTTGGGTCATATCACCACGCATTTCAATAGTATAACCTGGTGGCCAATTTAATTTCGACATTGCTTTCATCATTATATCCATAGATAAATCCATTGATGGAGAGCTATTTTTACGATAGTAACCCATAACTGTAATAGCCTTTCTCATTTGATCATGATTGATAATATTGGGTACATTTTGATAAATTAGCTGAGCTACCGTATTTAAAGGCACCTGTTTTCCCGTAGCTGTTGTTACAGTCATCAAGGCAAGATTATGTTGATCTTCCCTTTGAGTTTCAGCATAACGTAGGTAAACAGTGCTTTGCCTAAGATTAGGTAAACGGTAATATTCATTGGCATTAGCTCCGGTTATAGCGAAATAACCTTGTTCAGCAATTTGCCATGGTGTCAAACCAATTTCCTGGGCTCTACGTGAGTCAACTTTTATATTCCAATTAGGTTTATTTAAAGACCAGTCGGTTGCCACCTGATGCATTCCGACTGTATGAGTTGCAATTTCAGCAACTTGTTGACTCATTTTAGTAAGAATTTTTTCATCTAATCCAGTTACTAATATGGAAATGGGCGCCTGCGAACTAGCCATCACATCTGATCCCATTTCTTTAATTTGTAAGCGACGAATTCCCGCAATTGTTTTTACAGCAGTATCTTGCACGCCATCGATCACATCCCAAATTGTTCGTTTTCGTTCATCTTTATCATTTAAGGTGATCATAAATGTAGCATAATTAACGCTAGGCATATTATAGCCGTTATAATAGGTTCCACCAGGATCATAGCCAATTTCGGTTGATACGTGCTTGATTTCAGGGTATGTAAGCATGATTTGTTCTACTTGATAAGTTATCGCTTCGGTTCGCTTAAATGATAGTCCCGGCTGAACTTCTAAGACACCATAAGCTTGACCAACATCGGCTAAAGGCATCATTTCACTGCCAATAAAATTGTAAAAAGTTATGCCAACAATAATCGTAGCTAAAATACGTGTCATATTTACAAAACGATGTTTAAGCATCCAGGCTATTAAATGACCATAACCTTTTTCTAATCGTATTAACATTTGGTTAAAAGGTTCTAGCACCATAATACGAAAATATTTAGCTAGAAAAAATTCGGATTTATGCTGAGATGAATTATTTGGAGCTAATAATAATTTTTCCGCTAATACTGCCGTTAAAGTTAGTGATACTAAAAATGATGCTATTAAACCAAAAATTATTGGCCAGACTAGTCCAATAAACATTTCTTGAACAATACCACCACACAGTAATAAAGGAGTCAAAGCCAGAATAAGCACTAATGTTGAAGATGCTACAGCCAATCTTACTTCAGTAATGCCATCGATAGTAGCTAGTTTAGGAGGCTTACCCATTTGTAAATGCCGCTCAATTGAATGAATGTCAATAATTGAATCATCTACAAGACGTCCTATAGATAAAAGTAGGCCAATTAAGGTTGAACTATCTAAAGTTAGCCCCAAAGGAATTAACATTAATACTGCCATGGATAGCGATATGGGAATAGTAATCATGGATATAAATGTTCCACGCCAATTCCCGAGGAATAAGACCACCATAATTCCGGTCAATAATATTGCCATGCTAAGCTCTTCTAATACGTTTTTCATTAAGATATTAACAAAATGGGAATTATCGTAGGATTTTTCAAAATGAATACCCGGATAGTCTTTTTCGAGGTGGGCAATTTCCTGCATTACCCCTTGAATTACTTGCGGAGAACTAGCTTGGGGTGTTTGAATTATGCTAATTTCAATACCAGTATCAATTTTTTGATCATGCACGTGGTGGTAAGCAGAACGTTTCTCCCAATAAGTATCAATAACTTTGGCTAAATCTTTTACATAAATAATTTTATCGTTTTTGGCATTAATGACATAATTTTCCAAATCTTTTGGACCATGGGCTAGCGAATCAATTCTAACTATTGATTCTTGATTTTTATAGGTTAACCGGCCAGCTGGCTTAGCTACATTTTGTTTGTCGATAGCATCACGAACGTCTAAGATTGATAAGCCATAAGCATTTAATTTCTGTCGGTCAATCAGTACCTGTAATTGACGCTTATATCCACCAAAGGCATAAATTGACCAAACATTAGGAATTTTCTTAAGTCTATTGGTAATCTGATTATCGGCTAACTGTCGAAGTTGAACCATATCCCAGCCTTTAGCCTTTAAGTTAAAAGTAAGTACTGGTAAATTAAGGGGATCGATTAATAATACCCAGGATGGTTTTAAGTTCGCGCCGGTAACTGGTAAATTAGCTTGGACAACCGTCATTAAAGCTTGAACTTCAACTTGTGCTGCCTTCATATCAGTACCATAAGGAAATTCCAATGATACCATCGAAAAACCTTCCTGTGAAGTTGAACGAATATAGCGAACACCTTTGATATCAACCATACGTTCTTCAATTGGCTTACTAATGTACGTTTCCATTTCCTGAGCAGCTAGCCCTTGTTGCATAGTTACGATAGCAATCATTGGACTTTCCACGTAAGGCATTAGTCGTTTAGGCATATAAAAGCCAATGGCAATAATAGCCAGTAAAATAATGCCCAGATAAAATGCACCTATGGTATAAGGGTGTTCTATGGACCAGGCTGATATATTAAACCCATGTTGGTTAATAACTGGTAAATTTGATTGGGCTGAATCTACGGTAGCAAGGTCTGACTTTGGTATGCTAGAATTTTCTGAGTTCATTTAGGGCATCTCCATTGATGGCATCTCCATTGATGGCATTTTTATTGAACTAGTTGATTTATTTGGTGTTGGTAATGATTCTGGTTCGTTATTACTCCATTTAGTAGCAAGAACCAGACTGCCTGGAATGAGATTTTCGTAACCAGCAGTAATTATTTCATCACCATCATTTAACCCCTGGGTGACTTGTGTTAAATCAGGATTAGCTAAACCTGTTTTAATTTCTACTAAATGAGCAGTTTTTTGCCCTGATTGTTTGGTTTGTTCTAATTCCATCCCACATTTAGGACAGTTGCCTGGTGTTAATGAAATTACTTCAGGATGCATTAAACAGGAATATTGCTTTGGCTCATTTTTGCTATTGACTTGACGAGTTTGCCAAACCATTGTTTTACCTTCACTGTAAATAACACTACTGGTGGGAATTGCTAAACCAGTTGATTCGCCGGTTATAATTTGCATAATTACATATTGTCCAGGTAGAAAATAATAGTCTTTAAGCGTCTTAACCGGATTAATTGAATTATTGGTCACGGTTTTATTAGAATTAATATTATTTATTAAAGCCTCAACGATAAATGTTCTTGCATTAGGGTCTGCAGCAGGGAATATAGAAGTTATCGAACCAGAGATTATTTGCTTGGATGAAGTAGAACTTTTAATAAATACAGGATTTCCAAGTTTAATTTTATTAGCATCTTCATCGCTTACATTACATTGCACTCTAACCTTATTGACATAAGCCACTTTTAAAATTAACATTCCGGGATTTACCAGCACACCTGGGCTGATTAATCGTTTAGTGATAACACCATCATCCTTAATATGAATACTCGTATAATTATCATAAATTTTAGCTTTAAGCTCAACGGCTTGAGCTTTTTGGGCTAATAAATACTGATGGTTAACATGATGCGTCATTGAATTATAGGCTGCTTGCGCTGCTTTTCTTTTATTGATTGCTGCTGAAAGTTTGTTTTGTGCAGCTAATGTTTTAGCCATAGCAGCTTTACAGTATGATTCTTCTAATTGGTATTCTGCTAGTGATACTACTTCTTTTTCATACAATTTTTTTTGCCGAGCCTGTTCAGGGAGCCAATAATCTTGACTTGCTTGAGCCTCAGTTACAACTTGCCTAGCTGCTGCTTCTTCTTCTACTGCCGCTTTATATTCATATTCTTTTTCTTGAAACTGCTCTTTGGCAATACTGGTATTATGCATTTCAGCTTCAGCTTCATATTTAGCTTCAGCAAATTTAGCGCTATATTCAGAAATTTGAGGATCTAACTTAACTATTAATTCATTTTTTTTAACTCGATCGCCAGGATAAACTTTTAGGTAAACAATTTTTCCCGTAACTCTGGGATAAATATCTTCATCTTCAAAGGCCTGAACTGTACCGGTATAGATGATCGAGCCTTGCACTACCTTCTTTTGCACTAGTTCCATGGCTACAGGAACAGCACCAAGAGGTGGAACCATTGCTGCCATATCCATGGCTTGAGATTCAATGACTGTCATCTGACCTGGTTTTTTGAAAATTTTAACAATGTAAAAACAGGCAATAGCTAATAACAAAATAGTTAATAGCCCAACAATGTTTTTTGTAAGCACGTTAAATAGTTTTGCTTTTCGTAAATCAATTTGTGACATACTAGATTAATCCTTATTTAATATAATTTTCATTTTTTTTATTTTTTAACGATAGTTACTAACAAAGTAACTAGTTAAATAAATAAATCAGTTTGCTAAAGCATATGAATTTAAAAATCGATTGCATTGTTATATTTAAATAAGTTAGTATCAAAAATATTTAATTTTAAAAATACCATAAACAAATTGGTACTTTGAAATACTAAATATTTAAATATTTATTTTATGGTTCAATATTAAATTAAAAAAGAATTCTTATATAAATAAGTGTGTTCAAATCCCATACCTTTAAGCTTAGGTGGAGGCAAGTTAGCTAAAAATTGCCTATTTAAGTGGTTGATGGGAGTATCATTAATTCGTAAAACTAATTTGTAACTAGTCCATTTAAAATTTGGCTTAACATGAATCTTCGTAAAAGATATACCTAATAATATTTTAGCGTTAATTTTACAGCCACATTTTTCACTAGTTAAAGTAACTTTATTATTTTTTATGTCATTATTAAAACTGCTTTCATCAACATATTGGTTATTGTAATCAATATGTTGCTTGCTAACATTATCTTGAATTAAAGCATTTTCCTCATTACTGTCACAACAGCACGATTCTACACTAGCGGAATTGTCACTAACCGAACAACAAGATTTTACATTGATATTTGGAAAACAAAATATCAATAGACAGTAAAATAATGTTAGACAGGTTTTAAACATTTAATATGCTGATAAAATTACCTCGATTAATTAAAAGTTTAATCTATTCCTAAAAATATTAAAATTAAATATTGCTAATATTTGTATTCTTCTTTATCAACGCCAGATAGCAACGGTTAAATTTTATTTCACTGATCTCTTGAAACAATTTTGAAAGCTTGCTTAAGCAGATTTAAATTATTTTATCTATAATTTAAAATATTGACAGAATTAATTTTTGATGTCAAGATAAAAAATTGTTAGAAAGATGATCCAGTTGGTGGCGTTAAGGTTAAATTCTTTAATAGCCTGGGTAAAGTTTACCGTGATATAAATCCATTGGGGCAAGAAGTAGACAATGTTTACGATGGCTTAAATAGGCTAACCCAAACGACGCTGCCAGAGGGTAATAGTACAACGTTTACGTACAACATTAATAATAATGTTTTATCGACGGTGGCTACACCAAAGCCTGGTTCTAGTTTAAGCCCTATTACTCACTCGTTTACTTATAACCCAATTAATTGTGTTTTGAGTAATACGAACCTCAATCATAATTAATTGCCATTTTTGGACAAACGCCTAGCAGATAAAGGATGTCCAGAATGGGACAGATGATAATCCAGACCCACTAAGGTTAGGATCCCACCAGATCTGGCATATTCACTGCTGTAATGATGTAAACGTTCCATAAAGGTGTGATCGATAAACTTTGTTTGACTCAAGTCAACTGTAACCTTTGACCCCTTTGGCAATTTATCCAGTTCTTTTTTAATGCCAATGTAATTAGAAAAAATTGCGGATTCCTTAATATAAATAATTGTGCTACTATCAGTTTGCACCATTATCTCCATTGGTGCAGCAAAGAAGCTAGATATCGGTGCCCCATGGTATAGGTGTAGAATGAATTTGGCCAATATACCAATTGATACTCCAATCAATAGATCGGTAGCTAAAGTTGCAACAATAGTTACGATAAAGAGAATGGTTTGATCTCCACCAATAGCGTGTGTTTCTTTAAAGACTTTTGGCGAAGTAAGCTTATAACCAGTCACAACAAGCAAAGCTGCCAGGGCAGACATCGGTATTTTGTCGATGAGATTAGCAGCCGTGAGCACAAATACAAGCAAAAATAAACCGTGGAAAAAGTTAGACCATCGCGTACGGGCACCATTTATAACATTGGCAGTGCTTCTGACAATTTCGGCAATCATCGGTATTCCACCCAGCATTCCCGAAATCGTCGTACCTAACCCAATAGCTGTTAGATCCTTATTCAAGTTACAAGGTCTTCGATACGGATCTAACCTGTCAGCAACAGCTGCTGCACTCAAAAGACTTTCAATTCCCTGAATCAAGAGTATGGATACCGCTGAAGTCCAGAAAGCGAATGTACCTATCTGACTCCAATTCGGCTGCGTAAGGCCTTCGGAAACGTTAAGCGGTAACTGCACAAGACAAAGTCTAGGGTCAATCTGAAATACATGGCCAGCAAATGTGTAAACTTCTTTATGATCGATGTGAAAATACATTCCAATGGCTACGCCTACAATCACAACAACAATTGGTGCTGGAATTTTCTTTATCATGTTGGACTTAATCAAGTTATGGCCAATCAATAAGGTAAGGCTTACCAGACCAATTATAGCAAGTTCTGGATTTAAGCTGGCGATAATTTCCGGAATTTTACACACTAACATGAGCGGTTCTTTGGCTGGAGGTTTCACACCCAACATAATTGGCAACTCTTTAATCATAATAATCAAGCCAATGGCAGCTAGCATGCCATGCACAACCGAAGTTGGAAAAAAATACCCTAGATCTCCAGCCTTTAGAAGCCCCAGCCCAATCATCATTATACCAGCCATAACAATAGCTGCTAGCGTTGCGTGATAACCAATATTACCGCCACCAAGGCGTTCTACAGCCGCCATAATGACTACAATTAGTCCAGCAGCCGGACCATTAACAACTACATATGAGCCGCTTATAAGCGATACAAGTAGTCCACCAATTACAGCAGCAATGATACCGGACATTGGTGGGACGCCTGAGGCCATGGCAATGCCAAGCGATAATGGTAAAGCTATCAGGAAAAGAATAAATCCTGTAACAATGTCATTTTGCCAGTTTTCCTTAAGCCCAGCTAGCCAATCCTTAGGTAATGTGAGTGGCTGTATTACAGAACCTGTTTGAGGATAATGATTTGCGGCTGAACTCATTTTCACGACTTCCTTATTTAGTAAGATTGCTAATTAATTTCTGGATATTAA
Organism: bacterium; assembly: GCA_021815785.1. Taxonomy (GTDB): domain Bacteria; phylum Cyanobacteriota; class Vampirovibrionia; order Obscuribacterales; family JAKAZS01; genus JAKAZS01. The sequence continues at coordinate 3,514 of JAKAZS010000015.1, read as the reverse complement.
TTTTAGTACTAGCAACTGAATAATTTAATTTGGCAAATTCAATACAGGCCTTAGACATTTTATTCCATAATTGTTCATCATTGTATAATTTTAAAACTGCATTAGCAAATTCTATTTCAGTATTAGCAATTAAAACTTCACTTTTATGAGTTAACCCCATACCTTCACTAGCTATTGAAGTTACAATAGCTGGTACCCCATAACTTATACTGGTAGCTACTTTCCCTTTAGCGCCAGCACCATATCTAAGCGGAGCAATAGTTAATCTAACACTTTCTAAATGGTGATCAATATTTGGTAGCTGATTTAATAATATTATATTGTCATTAGCTAATTTTTCAATTTCTGGGGGTGGATTTTGGCCAATAATATAAAATTTAAGATCAGGATTTTGTTTTCGAATTATCGGAAAAATAGATTTTATAAAGTATAAGACAGCATCAACATTAGGAGAATGTAAAAAGCCACCAATAAAGAGAATATCTTTACGGTATTCAAATTTAGGTATAATACTATGTAATTCCATGATAAAATTTATACGCCCAATATTGGCTTTAGGGCATAAATCGGCTAACATTGCTTGCTCTTTTGAACTTAAAACCAAACTTAAATCTGCTGAATTAATACAATGTAATTCTTGGGCTTTAAAAAATTCATGGCTTATTGTATCTATTTTTTTTGAAGTGTTTTCAGCCTCTCTTAATTCCCTTAGATAGGCTAAGTCATGAACCATAAAAATTATTTTAGCCAATGGTAATAGTTGACGAATTGACCATAAATACTTAAGAGCAATAGTAGACCTCGATAAGACCACGTAGTCATATTCATTTTTTTCAATAATCTCAAGTATGCTATTATAAAATGGAGCATATAAACATTCAATACCATTATCTTGTAATGCTTTAATACTATCATCATAGTTTAATTCATTGACTGATACAAAAGTAACATCATAGTTTAATTCTTTAAAGATTTTTAACATCGTGAAATTTAGCTGTGAACCAGCATCGCGATCAGGATGTATATGATTGTGTTCAACATAAAGTAAGGACTTGCCTTGTGAAAAATAGTTTATACTCGATTTTTTTTCTGACTTTTGCGGATAATTTAATAATTCTTTGCACCATTTTTGATAAAACTTTTCTTGGTTGGTTAGCTGATAGGCTTTAGTTCCAGTACTAGTATCTCGTCCAGATGTAAGCCCTTCAAAATGAATTAATTTTGAATCGGGTTGATAATAAACTTTATATCCTGCTTGACGAATTTTAAAGGCTAAATCTGTGTCTTCATAATAGGCCGGCTTATATAATTCGTCAAAGCCATTAACATCATGCCATAAAGCTTTAGGAATGGCAATTGAGGCTCCACTACAATAAGGTACTTCTTTAAAATAACTAAGTTTAGGATGGTTATAAGGTAAATTGCGCCCAAAATTACCAGCTTCACCATTTTGATAGATTAATCCACCAGCTTCTTGCGTATTTAGATCAAAATTTAGTAAATGTGAACCAACCAAACCACAGCTTTCATTATTTTCTAAAGTCGTAATTAAAGAATCGAGCCAGTTAGGAAAAATCAAAGTATCATTATTCAAGAACATCAAATATTTACCACTTGCTTGATTAGCAGCTTTGTTACAGGATGTTATAAATCCTTCATTAATATCATTTTTTAAATATCTAATACTGTTTAAATTGGCCAAATATTTATTGGTATCATCAGTTGAATTATCATCAATTACAATGATTTCAAATTTGTAAATTGATTTATGAATTAAAAGAAAGTACAGACATAATAATGTATAAAACAAATTATTAAAACATGGGATGATAATTGATACTTCAATATTAGCTAATGAACTAGTTACATCAAAATTTATTTGTTTTATTTCCTTATATAAATTGTTTGTTTCGGATTTTAAATTGATCTGAGATTTACTGAAAAGTCTTAAATAATTACTTAAAACAGTATCATTATTGTCGGAAATTTTTGCTAAAATTTTAAAATACTCTACGTCAAACAAAGGATGAGGCTTTTTCGACTCATTACTTTCTATATAGTCAACAAGTGGATTAACTCTGGTATTATTGTTTATATTGCTTAAATAATAACTACTATTAAATATCAGATTAGGATTTCGGCCTTCTAAATAGCCATATTGAATGTAGTGCGTCAATAAATCAATGTTTGAATTTACCACATCAGGATTTTTATTCTGATAATATTTAAAATCAAATAAATTACTATTTTTAATTACTTTTAAATTACGATTATTTTGCAAGTAATTATTGATTTTTTCAATTAATCCTTTGAGATTAGTTTGTATTGATGTTGATGAATCATTCATTGGCATAAAATCAGTTTGCTTATAAAATAATTATGTCAGAAATACTTAAATAATGATAATAGAATTCTAGTTTAATATAATAGTATGTTACGTTAGTATTAGACAATTATATAAATTGGCTCTGAAAATTTAGCTAATGGATGTATGTAAAATTCATCATAAAAACAGAAAAATAAGTTATAGTTATGAGTTTGGTTCATATTTTATAGCTTAAATGGACAATATTAAAAAAACATAATTTATTAATATTAATTGTTTATTTATTTCCTATTTGGTTCATCCAAGGTAAACATATATGATAATTATATTGATTTTGATTTTAATATTTTTGACTAATTTTAACCTGAATTGTAATATTGCTTGTGCTTTAAATGAAATAGCTAATGTCAAAACTGTCAAACAGGACAAGCAATTAGTTCATGCGGTCAATCAAATTCCCCATGTGAATTTAGACCCTAAAACAATGCAACAACCTGTTACGGTTTCTAAAAAGGGGTTTCATCCAATAAGATCAATATTATCGCCAATAACTAAATTGCAACGTCAAAGTTTAACGTTAGAACAACAAGTAATGCGTTTAGAAGGTCCTATAGCTAGCCTTCAACCAGCTATGCTAGGTTTGCAACAACAAATGTTAATAGTAGAAAAACAAATGCTTATAGTTGAAAAACACATGCTTAATGTGCAAAATCAAATTAAAAGTATGCAAAGTCCTTTACAAAATATAAATACTCAGATAACTGCTCTAGAAAAACCTTTAGTTGAAATTAAAGAGCCATTAATTGCCATTAAAGAACCTTTGAGTAAGGTTAGTAAACCATTAAATAATATTGATTCACAACTTTCAAGTTTGCATCAAGAAATAAAAGTTTTAGAAAATCAAATTCATAACACGACAATTGTAATTATTTTAGCGATAACTTTAGCTACAGCTTTAATTGTAGTTGGCACTCCAATAGCTTTCATCTTTGCCTGGTTAAATCAACGAAAATTTTTTAAATTAAATTTACAAAATAAAGATGTAACTCCCAAAATTTAACTAATTATTTTAACACTACCGATTGAAAAACACTAAATTTACAATTTTTTTGCCAGGCACTGGCATCTAAGCCAGCTTTAATTGATAATTGAGTAAGTGTTTGTGATAGTGTCCAATTATACTCGGTT
>JAKAZS010000091.1 GCA_021815785.1 bacterium | reverse complement strand
TAGGTATTTGCTCACCTTTTGCTTTAGGCTCTACGGCTTTACTTACTGTAGTTTTTACTTCTGGTTTAGGTATTTGCTCACCTTTTGCTTTAGGCTCTATGGCTTTACTTGAATAAAACTGTGTATTTTTAGCGCGATTCATTTCTGTTTGCGTATTATTAACAACTCCTGATTCCTGATTGTTTTGATGAACAGTCAATCTTTCTAGTTCTAGATTAATTTGATTTAACTCTTCTTGAATAATTGAGTTATTAGGATTAATCTCATATGCATCTAACAAAATATTCTTAGCTTTATTTAAATTATTTGTCTTTTGATATAAATAACTTAACTGAATATAGGCTGGTAAATATGTTCTATTCTTTTCAATAGCTTTATTTTCCATATTTACAGCTAAATCTAAATTACCCATATGACTGTAAACAACACCTAAATTATATAAAGCGACATGACAAAATTTTTCATTTTTGAGTACTTGATTAAAACAATTAATCGATTTTTGCTTATCCCCTGATATATAGGCTTTTTCTCCAGTTTTAATTAATTCTCTAGCTTGATCATTACTAATTATATCTACAGCATAAACTCTGTTAAAAAATAGCAGTATCAACAACAATATAATAAAAGATAGATGTGTTTTTTTTAACATTTTTTTGATTTAACTAACTGTTTCCCAAAATTGAATGACATCTCACCAATATAATATTTAATTATACAACTAGAAGAAAATAATCTTAAATTCAGCGGTATTAAATTTATAAGTATATACAAAACATAGCTATATTAGGATTGAGAGCTTGAGAACTTAAAAGAACCATCAGTTGATTAATTTAATAAATAGATTAAATGTTATTTGGGGTAGTTTAAATTACAGCTAAACTTTGGTATATTAAATACATAAGGGTGAGCAATGAAACAAACGAGTAATTGCGATGAGCCCAGGGGCAAAGTAGAAACGACAGGTGGCGCCCACCAGAAACATCAACTAGCAGCCCGCTTTATGTGATATTTGGCTAAAGCATAAAGAAATACTAACGCTTGTAAGCCACAAGCAGCCAAATAGTAGCAAAAACACCATCGTGAACTTGATTCAGATGGTATTTTTGTTTTATGGGTAGTTTTAAAATGACATTATCATCTAAACCTTATTTAATTGGAATAACTGGAACGATTGGTTCTGGTAAATCTACTGTGGGTAAAATCCTAGAAAGTTTAAATATTTGCGTTATTGATACTGACCATATTGTTCACGATATTTTAAACAACCAAAATACAGTAACTACTGAAATAATAAATACTTTTGGTGAAGAATATAAAGTAGATCAAGACAATAATTGTTTTATTATTAATCGTAAATTATTAGGTAAACTGGTTTTTTCTAATAATGATGCAAGAAAAAAATTAGAAAAAATAATTCACCCGCAAACACTAATAAATTTTAAACAGCTGATCGATAAAAATAAAGCTAAACCAATAATTGCCTGTCTGGTTCCTTTATTATTTGAGCACAATTTAAACTCAATGTTTAATGAAATTTGGACAATTTCTTGCGAAGAAACCATTTTAACCAAACGGATCAAATTACGTGACAACCTAACTGCAAATGAAATAAACGATCGTTTATATTCTCAGCTTCCTCAAAATAAGAAAATTGAACTTGCAGATTTTATTATAGATAATAGTAAAGATATTGAATCTACGCAAAAACAAATTATAGAACGTTTAAAAATATTGTCTGGTTAAATTTTGGTTATTATACTTTTTAAACTTTAATATATTTCAATAACAAACTTCTTCTAAACGTGAGTAATTTATTGTTCAACTAAACGAACTGGCATTAATAAATAACTATACTCTTCATCATTAGTGGGTTTTATAATTAAAGGTTCTCGTTCACTATTTATCTCAATCATTATTTTTTCACAATCTAATCTTTTTAAAACATCGACTAAAAATGGTGTTTTAAGTGCCAAATCATATTTTTCACCTTCATACCTTATTGAAACTTCTTCATTAGCTTTACCTAAATCCTTAGTTCTAGCTAATAAATTCATAGTATCATTGTTTAAATACATACTGATAAAACTTGTTGTTTCATCCGCCATGACAGCTACTCGTTCGACAGCTTTTAATAACTCGTCTTTATTTACCTCACAAAAATATTTTGATTTTGCAGGAAAAACACTTTTAAAAGCAGGATATCGACCAGCGATAAGTTTTGTTGAGAAAGTCACATCTTTTGTTTGTAGCGTTAACTCTTCATTATCTTGAATTAATTTAACTTCTTCCAGACCATCTAAATTCTCACTGCCACCTTTTCCTAAATCTTTATTAGATAATTTATAAGCAAAAAGCCTTAAAACTTCCGTGCACGCTTTAACTGGCAAAATAACTTCTAAAACAGGACTTTTTTCCAATACCATCACATTAGCATCGTTTTCTTCTTGTTTAACTTTGTTGTTTTCAACTGAAACCAACAAATTATTTTTTTTATAAGTTATGCGAGAGGCATCAGTTCCAGCAAATTCTAAAACATTATCTTTTATAGAAATATATAGACCACTTAACACACTTGTCATATCTGAACCAGTTATGGCAAAACTTGTTTGATTAATTCCTTTAACAAAAGTATTTAAAGGGACAAAGAATCCTTGTTTATCATTATTAAGTGTTTTTTGCGGAAATTGACTTGGATTTAAAGCAATAATGGAAAACTTACTTTTTTTACATGTTATTGCAACTTCTGTATTTTCAGAATTAGTTTTAAAGGTAATTAAATCACTTGGTAATTTACTAATTAATTCTATTAATTTTTTTCCAGGAATTGCTACATTTCCATTTTCATATTCAATAACTGGAGCATTTGCTTCAATATACATTTCCATATCAGTTGCTTTAATAAACAATTTATTATCAAAAACTTCAAATAATATTGAAGTTAATATAGCCTGTGTTGCTTTTACAGGTAATATACCTGAAACATCTTTTAGTAATTTAAGTAAAACATCTTTCTGAACTGCAAAATGCATAATTTAACCCCTATGTTAGCAATAAATTAATTCTACCCTAAAAGGGCAAATTTGTTTTTATTATTTTTTTAATTTTTTCTTTTTAAAAAATAATATTTATAAGTAGTAATAGTAGAGGAAAGCTTTTTTGGTAGAAAAGTAGGTAAAAGTCAATTCAGCAGGCAATATAGGTTGTTAAAAACCTGTAGATAAATTAATAATAAGTTAAGAAAACTTGAAAAAAAAATTCTTTATAATCAGACTATTCACTTTTTTAAAACAGCTTTTCTTCAGGTTTTAGACAAAACCCTAAGCGTTGATTTTATCAATGATTTGCTTGATAAAAAAATTTAATTGCGAATCTTTCGTGATGGCCTCTTTGATTCGACTATGTGCATATACAATAGAACTATGTTTTCTATTGCCAAATTCTTCACCAATGCGTGAAAAGCTTAAATTCATTAGATCGTGAGCTAAATACATGCAAATATGGCGTGGTAAGGTAATATCAGCAGATCGCCTACTAGAAATAAGTTCTGCTGGCTCTACCTTATAGGTTTTAGCGACAGCGTTTATGATTTTTTCAATAGTTATAATTTTTTTGGCTTGACTATTATTCTGGGTTAAAATTTTATTAGCTAAATTTTCTATAGTAATTGGTTCTTTAGTTAATTGTGAAAAAGCTCTAATGCGCGTTAGAGCACCTTCTAATTCTCTTATATTAACGGTGTATATATTGGCTAGATATAAAAGAATATCACTAGATAAATCTAAACCTTCCGACTCACACTTTTTCATAAGTATAGCTACACGAGTTTCAAGATCTGCTGGCTGTATATCAGCAATTAAACCCCATTCAAAACGACTGCGCAACCGTTCTTCTAAAAGAGGAATAGCTTTGGGTAATCTGTCAGATGAAATAACAATTTGTTTACCACTTTCGCGAAGAGCGTTGAAAGTATGAAAAAATTCTTCCTGGGTAGATTCTTTTCCTTGAATAAACTGAATATCATCAATAAGTAAAACATCAATTTGACGGTAACGTTTACGAAAATCAACCATTCGATCATCACGAATAGATGTAACCATATCATTAGTAAAGCGTTCACAAGAAATGTATTTTACATTAAGTGAATTGGAATGGTTTAAAATTTCATGTCCTATAGCATGCATTAAATGTGTTTTTCCTAAACCAACGCCACCATAGATAAAAAAGGGATTATAGGCTTGGCCTGGCTTTTGAGCAACTGCTAAGGCTGCACTATGACAGAATTGATTATTTGAACCCACGACAAAATTGATGAAAGTATTTTTTTCATTTAAATTAGCAATCTGATAATTGTAAGAAGATTTTTTTTGATTATATTGTTGGGGTGAGGAGTTTTTGGTATCATTGCTATAACTGATACTAGATATAGTAGCAGTATATTCTTGGTTAACGATGTTTGTATCAACAATGATTTTTAAGTTTACAGGATATTTTAAGATTAAATTAAGCGAATCAGCTATGATATTTTTATAATTTGCTAGCATTGAACGCATAAATTCATTGTTGACACCAATAGTAACTTCTTTGGCAGTTATTTCAATAATTTGTGCGGGTTTTATCCAGGTTTCAAAAACTGGCGTGGATAGTTTTTTTATAAGAATATCTTTACTTAATTCCCAAATTTCTTTAGGACTAGGAATTAAGCGAACATCATCGGAATTGTTGGAATCCATAGAAAATAGAAAGCTGTTGATATTAAAAAATAAGTTTATTAAATTAAATTAAAGTTATTAAAAAAGGCTGTATAAAAATTTATCAATATTACCTAGCCCAGTACCAAAAAGTACTAAAAAAAGCTAAGATATATATACTAAATATTAACAAAATTTTTCATTTTTGTTTCGAAATTAGCATTTAAATGATAGCATAGATATTTAAATCTAATAGATTATAAATATCAAATGTATACATTAGGAGTATAGAGATGAAACGTACTTTAAGAGGCTCTTTGCGGAAAGTAAAACGTGGGAGTGGTTTTTTGAAAAGAATGTCTACACCAGCAGGAAGACGAGTATTAAAAGCTAGACGTGCTAAAGGGAGATACAGATTAACTGTTTAAATAGCTAATTGCTTCCTGCACAATTTAGATTAAAAAAACGAGGATTGTTTCAAAGGGTCTATTCGCGAAGACTAATAATTAGAAATGATCAATTTACTTTGCAGGTGCTGCCAAGATTTAAAGATAAACTGAGTTTAAGCCAAAATCCTCCAAACCCTTTAATTGGATTTGTTATTTCCAAAAAAATAGTAAAAAAAGCTTGTCTTCGTAATAAATCGAAAAGAAAAATTCGCGAAGCGGTAAGGGTGTTAATTCAAGAAAACGTTGAATTTAGCCAAAGTTTAAGTAAATGGTACGCTATGGTTTTTATAATAATCAAGGATTTAAAGGACATAAGCTTTACTGAATTAAAACAAGCATTAATTAATACAGTAAAATTAGCTAAAGAAAAATATTAACCTAAAAGATGAAGATCAAGCATATAATTTTGTTTACAATTAAAATTTATCAGTTAACTAAAAGGTTTAGACAACCTTGTTGTCGTTTTTACCCATCTTGTTCAAATTATGCTTATCAAGCTATTGAAAAGTATGGAGTTGGAGTTGGCGTTGTCAAGTCAATGCAGCGATTATTAAAATGTAATCCATTTCACCTTGGTGGAATAGACTTAGTAGATAAGGAAAGTCGAGTTATTTAGAAAAAAGGAAAAACCCGTGGACTTTATAAATTCTTTGATGATTTTGTCGTTACAATATTTTGCTAAGTTAACGCATAGTTATGGTATGGCCATTGTATTGTTAACAGTTGCGGTAAGGTTGATTTTATGGCCATTAGTGTCACAGTCAACTACATCAATGCAAAAAATGTCGAAATTACAGCCAAAATTAAAAGAATTACAGGATCGATATAAAGATAAACCAGAAATTCTTCAGTCCAAAATCATGGAGTTTTATAAAGAAAATAAAGTAAATCCTATGGGTGGTTGTTTACCCTTACTAATCCAAATCCCTGTGTTTATTGCTTTGTATGCGACATTTTCTGGTCCACCGTTTGCTGATAAAGTAATTCCAGTAAAAGTAAAAGTTATTGAAAGTGCCAATAAAGCATTAACAACTCATGAAGAAGCATCTTCAGCTAATTGTAATTATATTTCAACTAATGGACAAATTTGCAAAATTGTCGTTTTTCCTGGTGATTCAACAGTTACGCAAGGTAGTACGGTAAAATTTGGCGTGCGTGCTGCATCTGGTGTCTTGCCACCGGGCTTTGATGTTATTTGGAAAGGAGCTGCTAAAGATAAGCAATTAAACAATGATATTGAAGTTAATGCAAATGGCGAAGCTACATTTAAGCATATTGGTGAATTTATGGTTGAGGCTAAAGTCCCAGGAATAGCTAAAAATGATTCATTTGGTTTTATTCATGGCCTGGGTAAAGTCGTAAGTGGAATGGAAGTGTTTAAACCAGAAAATTTTGATGTAATTATTATGGTTGTTTTGTTTGGGGCAACAATGTATTTGTCGCAAAAATTTACAGTTGTTCAAAGTGTTAAAAAGCCTAATGAAGAAATGGATGAAGCGCAAATTATACAGCAGCAAACCATGAAAACCATGCCAATTGCCATGACCGTAATGTTTTTATTTATCCCTATACCAGCTGGTGTATTTATCTATATGGTAATTTCTAATGTAATGCAAACTATGCAGTCTTATATCGTTCAAAAATTACTTGCTCAAGAGGATCAAAAAAAAACTAGTCAGGTTGTGTTGGAGACCGGTAATACAATAAATATTGGTTCAATTGAAAACGCTCAAATTGAAACAAATTCGAAAGAAGTAACCGAAAAAAGGAAGAAAAATACGAAAAAATGAATATGAATATATTTGATGAAAACGCCAAAACCTTTTTAGAAAAAATATTGGCTATTTTAGACATTGAAGCAAGCATTAATGAGGAAGAACTAGAAGATGAAACAGTTTGTTATCGAATTGATTGCAAACGATCTGATGCAAGATGGTTAATTGGGCGAAAAGGTCAGACTTTAGAAGCTTTACAATTTATTGTGCGCCAAATGTGTAAAGCTAATAATATTGAACAAAGATCTTTTATGGTAGATATTTTGGATTATAAATCGCGACGTAAGGAAAATCTTGAAGAATTAGCTAAAACATCAGCGATTTCAGTTATTAACGGTGATGCTGAAAGTGTTGAACTTATGCCGATGAGTCCTTATGAAAGACGAATAATTCATCAGTTTTTATCTTTAAATTTTCCGGAAGTAAAATCAAGCTCTCAAGGTGAAGGAGAAGATCGACGTATAGTAATAAGTTATCAGTTAGAGCCTAGTCTGGAAACTTCGGAAACCCAATAAAATAATCGGTCAAAATATTAATATTTTTCAAGATTTGCAAAGAAAGGTTTAAATCTAGAGAATAAAAAAAAATAATGGGTAATAGAACATTAAGAGTAAAAGCTTTATTTTAAATATTAAGGATAGTCTCGTGAGTGAAGAGTTGCAAGACAACAAATCTAAAGATATAAAATTAAGCAAAGATATGGCTTTGCAGAAGAAACTTTTATCAACAACGCAAGGTTTAAGTCAGTCTGATGGTTTTTGTTTTAAAGAACCCTTTATTATTGATTTTGTTTTGGCTTTGGGCTTATTAATTGCGGCTGGAGGGTTTACATCCAGTTTAATTAAGACGTATATCTCACATACAGCTATGCAAAATATTAACCAGCATAATTATAAAGCCGCCATCAATATTTTAAAAGGCGTTCCAATTATAGACTTTTTTACAGTTCCAGGAACTGATATGGAGGACTTGTATAATAAAGCCTTATATTTCGATGCAATCGAAAAACTCGATGATGAAAAGGATAATAATGAAGCGATAAAAGAGTTGCAAAAAATAAAACCAGGTTCGCGATTTTATAATTTAAGCCAATTAGCCTTAAAAGAATATATAAAAAAATAAGCAAAATTGAAAGTAAATCACTTACTAAATAAACAAATTAATATAAGTTTAAAAGTACTTTTGATTTTACTTATAGTTTTAACGGTAAAGTTTATTGTAAAGGCTTATGCAGAAAATGTAAATTTAAAAAAGATTGAACCACAACTGGATTATCATAATATTTTAAAAGGGCATGTCCAACATTCTGAAAAATTAGATCCACTTGCTAAACAGTTTAATATTGGTCAAAAGTTTGACAAGGAAAATTTAATACGCAAGGTAAAAGTTGGTGAAAATTGGTTTTGGATTCCTAAATGGCGCAGTGGAACTTTTAAACGGGAAACACAAGTGGATTTTACACCTAAAGGCCAAATTCGTTATATGAGTGAGGTTGAAAGTGTTTGGGGTTATCAATTGGATAGTCACGGTGAAGTATGGCAATATGTATATTATCCTAGTTCAGGATCGGTTAGAACGGATGATTATGAAGAAGTAAAATTATATCAGTTGATAAAACCTCTTGAAATAAATGTTAATTTGGTACAGCTTTATTTTCGCTGTATTAATTTAGATGTTAGTGATAAGACCAAAAAAATAATTAAATCAACGATTCAAGAAGATATTGAGACCTATACACCAGTTAATCCAGGAAAAATATTATGTCGATCCTCGTCAGCTTATTATCGAGCCGATGGAGTTTATACTAATATAGTTGAAGGTTATTCCGAAGAAAATTTAATTAAACCAGTTACAGTTATCAGAGAATTTAATGGCATTGATATAGTTAAAAGTTTTCATCAGTTTTTAATGGCTAAGGGTTGGGATTATTTAATACCACATTAAGACAAAGAATAATCAGAAAATAAATATATTCAGGTTATTTAAGCAATTGTATTAGCAGTGTTGCAATGTGTCAATAATAAACAGACAGTTTTTATATAATATGTGCTCAAGATTAGATTGTTAAAAATGGAAATATTGATTATGCTAAAAATGTTTAAACTAAATTATGGGAAATTTTTATTAATGTATAATAAGGTATTATTGCTGTGGAGGGTTTTTTACGATATGAAAATAAGGCTTTGGAAATATTTTTTAGCTATTCTTGCCCTAATATTGTTAAATCAATTGACAAAAGTTTTAGCTGATTCGGTAACTCAAGATAATGCTATATTGTATGGACGTATTGAACAGGTAGGTGATAATAACAATTATAAATTACCGGTTCAAAATTTGGAAAATGCTGAGTTGGATAAATTTTCAGCGCAAGCAATGGTTGAAAAGCTAAAGGCTAATAATTTATCAGGTACGATAGTTGATACTTATAGTCCAGATATGTTAGGTACATGGGGTGGCTCAATTACATTTGATAATGTTTTTGTTTCAGACAAATTTCCTGATTTAACCCAAACGGTAATGCCAGAACCAGTATCAATTGGTTGTAAAGGAAATATAAATTTTCATTTTGCCCAAAATGAAAATTTAGTAGTTCTTGATCCAGCCTTAGCAAAAATTATGGTAGCTTATAAAGATCTTAAAGGCGTTGTCAAACTTACCCAACCTGTAATTGATAAATTAGGTAAACTTATTATAGTTTGTAAAATGGAAAATGAAAAAATTGCCAGTAACAATTATGGAAATATTGGACCCAAGGTTATTGAATATGAAATTACTAAAGATAATGAAAATAATACTTTTTTACCGACAACTTTAGATTTAGGTACATTTAATGA
>JAKAZS010000014.1 GCA_021815785.1 bacterium | reverse complement strand
AATAAGCAATAAGCAATAAGCAATAAGCAATAAGCAATAAGCGATAAGCAATAAAAATTAGTGTTTATTTCTTATTGATTTTATTAATTAAAAATTCTTCAATTTCAGTTAGTTCAGAAAAACTTAAACTTAAAAGATAAGATCCTTGTTTGGTTTTTAAATAAAGTCCTTCACTCATCCAGGCTGGTGCTGGTTTTAATATTGAAATTTCGCTATATAAAATATTTTTTTGATAAAATAAATTTTTCATATTGATACTATCTTGATTAAAATTAAGACTAATCGGGCTTAAAATGATAAAAATATTGCGGTATATGATAAATAAAGCTATTGCGGCAAAAAACAATCCTAAAATTATTTTATTGCTGGCAATTTCATGGCTGTTGTGGATATTGTTTAAAGTAAAGACAAATAATACCGCAATAAAAATCATTGACAGGAGCACTTTAAATAAATTAAGACCATAGCTTAATTTTTCACAAGTATAGCTAGTTTTAATTGGATTATTAAGTCCTAATTCTGATTTGGGCAGTTGCTGTTTGATTTTTAACAGTAAATCATCTAAATCATAAAACCAAGTCGAAAAGCTAACTTCTTTATTTTCAAAATTAAGTTGATAAAGTTTATAGAACAAATTACGTTTTAGTTTAAGGTCTTTAATGTTTAGAAAATAGGCCTTAATCCGTTTAGTTAAGGCAATTGTTTCAATACAACTATCATCTACGCGTACTTCAAATACGACAAAGGCATAACTATAACTAAATATTAATGCTAGTAAGATTAAAAGCGTTAAGATTATTTTTAAAGGCCAGGGTAATGTAGCATTGTAATTAACGAGTAAATAAATACTACCAATCATAACCAATAAAATTACGGTAAGTTCAGAAAAAAGCCTAGCTATCACCATAGTTTTAAGGCGATAAATTGAAATACCATTTTTGATTGTTGGCATATTTAATTTTTATGGATAAAAAGCTACGCCAGTACGTTTTTAGCTATACTAAGCTAATAAAGTTAATTAAGAGTTTACAAACCTAATTGTCTAGCAATAACCAGACGTTGAATTTCTGATGTGCCTTCACCAATTTCACAAAGTTTAGCATCGCGTAAAAAGCGTTCGGCTGGAAAATCTTCAATATAGCCATAGCCACCATGTATTTGCACACATAAATTAGCCACCCGACTAGCAATTTCACTAGCAAATAATTTAGCTTGGGAGCCTTCTAAGGTAACTCTTTGTTTTTTATCCTTCATCCAGGCAGCATGATAAAGTAAAAGTCTAGCTGCGCTGATTTGCGTGGCCATGTCGGCTAAATAAGCCTGAATTAACTGGAATTTGCCAATTGTCTGACCAAAAGCTTCGCGTTGTTTAGCATAGTTTAAGGCTGCATCAAAGGCAGCTTGAGCTATACCAAGCGCTAAAGCGCCAATAGATATCCGCCCGCCCTCTAGGGTAATCATTGCTTGTTTATAACCTTCATTGACGTTGCCAATAATGTTTTCTTTAGGAATACGGCAGTCTTCCATAGTTAAACTAGCTGTAGGCGATCCGCGCATGCCTAATTTTTTTTCAACTTTACTGACATAAAAACCTTTAGTACCACGTTCAACAATAAAGGAAGAAATGCCTTTGCGCCCTAAACTGGGATCGGTCATAGCCATAATTATTGCTACATCAGCATGGGTGGCATTAGTAATAAATTGTTTGGTACCATTCAACACGTAGCTATCACCGACAAGCTTGGCTGTCGTTTTTTGGGCAGCCGCATCCGAGCCACCATTGGGTTCGGTTAAGGCCCAGCAGCCAAGGTATTCACCTTTGGCTAATTTAGGTAAATATTTTTGCTTTTGAGCATCACTACCAAATAAATAAATTGGGTTTGTGCCTAATGAAGT
Organism: bacterium; assembly: GCA_021815785.1. GTDB lineage: Bacteria > Cyanobacteriota > Vampirovibrionia > Obscuribacterales > JAKAZS01 > JAKAZS01. The sequence goes on along the minus strand of JAKAZS010000014.1, from coordinate 40,258 downwards.
ATGAGCCGCAAAACTAAGGCCGGTTGAACCACAGGCTCGACCAATTTCTTCGCAGGCGATAGCGTAGCTACGATAATCAGCACCAGCTCCACCATATTCGGCAGGAATTGGTAGCCCTAGTAAATCCAATTTTCCTAATGCTTTAAAAGTCTCTTCAGGAAATCTAGCCTTACTATCAACTTCAGCGGCTTTAGGGGCTATTTCCTTGGTGGCAAAGTCGCGAACCATTTCCCTAATTGCATAATGTTCATCATCTAAAAACTCAGCGTGGGTTTTTAGGTCGGTATTGGAAATTACACTAGACACTTGACTTTATCTCCTATAAATTGAGTAGAAATGAATTTTATAACAAGAAATCTTGTACGATTTGGGCGATTTTTTGGCTCGCCTGACCATCTCCGAATGGATTTAATTTACTAGACATATTAACATATATTTGCGGATTATTAATTAAACTACTGACCTTGTCAATAATATTTTCAGTTTCAACCCCAACTAAAATTGATGTACCTGCATCAATAGCCTCAGGGCGTTCAGTATTTGTTCGAAGAACTAAACATGGTTTACTAAAACTAGGCGCTTCTTCTTGAATTCCTCCTGAATCAGTTAAAATTAAATAACAATTTTGCATGGCATAGACAAAAGGAACATAGTCAAGAGGTTCTACCCAGACTATGCGATTGTGGCTGTTTAAAATTCCTTCAATAGCTTCACGAATAATAGGATTTTTGTGAACCGGAAATAAAATCTGGACATCGTTAAATTTTTCGACAATTGCTTTTAAGGCATTAGCGATATTAATCATTGAATCTCCCCAGTTTTCACGGCGGTGAGCAGTTACGAGGATAACTCTATAATCTTTAAAATTGGCTTTACCAAAAACACTTAGGTCTAACTGAATTTTTTGCAAACGTTCGGCCGTATCAATTAACGCATCAACAACAGTATTGCCGGTTAAGAACACATTTTCGACAATGCCTTCATTGGCTAGATTACTAACGGCTAATTGGGTTGGCGCAAAATGCAAGCTTGCAATGCGAGCAGTTTGTCGTCTAGACATTTCTTCCGGAAAGGGATTGTACTTGTCGTGAGTTCTAAGCCCTGCTTCAACATGTCCTACGGGGATTTTATGAAAGAACGCTGCTAGGCTAGCTGCCATTACGGTTACAGTGTCTCCTTGGACTAAGATTAAATCAGGCTTATGCTGTAAATATAATTTATCCATGGCTTTTAGCACTTTAGCAGTTAAATCCGTTAAGCTTTGACCATGTTGCATAAGATTTAAGTCGTAATCGGGTTTGATTTCAAACCAAGCAAGCATTTGATCCAGCATTTCACGATGTTGGGCTGTTGTTACCACAATAGTTTCAAGTGTTTTTGACGTTTTCAAGGCCTTGACGACCGGAGACATTTTTACAGCTTCGGGGCGGGTTCCTAAAACACACATAACTTTTTTTTTCATTTTGGATATTTTCTAAGGGAAGTTTTCGGTATACTATTATAAAGTCTACTAAAATATTTTAAATAATTAAATTAACGCTTAACAATTTTGAGGATTACAAATTGGATGTAATTGTTGAAGGTAAAATAACCAAAGACGAAGGTATAAAAGAAGTTTTACAGACGGTTTTAGACTTAAAACAGGTATTTAATCCGGTTTTAAGAATTACGCAAGACGATGGCTTGCTTGAAGGAAGAATTGGTTTCTGTCGGGGCGGATTTATTTTAGGTGGAGAAGTTTCCAACAAGGAAAATGGTTGGACGGCAATTAAAAGTTTATTGGAGATTAAAGAAGGTAATTACGCAATTCTTGAGCCTAAAAGCGACAATGTCCCAGAAGTAAATCAAAGTCTGTGGATTAAGGTTGAAAGAATAATGCCTTTACTTAATAATTTACCCAGTAGCCCAGACGTGTTGTTAGTTGCCGATACAACTAAAGGCATTAGTCCAGCAAAAATAACGGTTTCTAAATTAGATAGTATCCGGCCAGATGTTCAAGTCGCTACACCTAAAACGCCAGTAGTAGAACCTAAATTAGTTAATCCAGCCTTAAATAATTATCAAGTGGAAGATAATTTTAAATATGGTAGTGGTTTAAGTTTATCGCCAGCCGCTATTACTTGGATAATCGGTGGCTTTTTAGCTATTGCTTTGGCGTATTTCTTTGTGGGCTTTTTAGCTCATTCCCTTTCGACTGCGCCACCAATTCATTAAAAATTGATTTATCGGCTCGTTTTGAATCATTTTAGCTCATTCCCTTTCGACTACGCCGCCAATTAAGTAGTTTGTCGTAAGTTTTAAGAAAATATTATGGCCATTTCTTATTGCCGTGGTAATCGCCTTTAAACAGAGAATTGTCAATGTGTTCACTGTTGGCACGAGCCCTACCGGTAGGATGAAAAAAATTAGTAAAGTGTTGTTCATGGGAGCGGGCACTACCGTTATTATGTTTAAACAACTTCCCAAAACCAAAATGCTTGCCACTATTTCCTTGAGCAAAGGTGACTAAATTTAGATTGGTTAAAATTAAGCTTAAAAACAAAGAAATATATAAAATTGGTTTTGCTATTGTCATTATAAAAGCCTTAACGAAATTAAGTTAATATACTTTTATTTTAGCAAGATAGTTGTCAATTAACCGCTTATGTAAATCAAATGCAATGTTAACGGGCAATTCATTGTGTTTAAAACAGTTGACTTCACTAGCATCATCACCAGCTATAGGATTGCCGGTAGCGATTTTACTTAAGTAAAATAAAATAATGACATTTATATTGCGTCCGGGTGAAGTCGCTTCAATTAACTGATCAATTTCAATATTAAGGCCAGTTTCTTCATAAACTTCACGTATGGCTCCTTCAATAGGGCTTTCATTAGCTTCCATAAATCCGCCAGGTAAACACCAATCACCAATAAAAGGTTCGTATTTGCGCTTAACCAGGACAATGCCGGAATTCATTGGGACAATAACTGCTGTAACTGGCTTTGGGTTATCCCAATTAACAAAATCACATTTTTGACAGCTTTGTCGATTTTTACCGCCAATAGGTAAAATTACTAAACTGGTTGTACATATCGGGCAATTATTATATGACAAAATTAAACCTTAACTTTATATATTGGTTATTTTAATTATAAAGAAAAGGTTTTAATAGTTCAAGTTAAATAGTCGCTAAGCCATAAGTTTAACTAATTTTGCTTGATAAATTGGGTGTTTAAATAGTTTAACCCTTCGGTTAAACTATCTTTATCCTGAATGTTTAAGACTTTTACGTTAGGATTAAATTTTTGAATCAAATTGCTTAAAACATTATTAGGTCCAATTTCGACAAAAGTCGTAACCCCTTCATTAATCATGGTTTCAATACTTTGGAACCAAAGTACAGGACTATTTATTTGATTACTTAATTTGGTTTTTATTTCATCTTTATTGGTTGTCGATTTAGCATCATAGTTTTGTACAATTTTACATTTAGCATTTTGAAAATTGACATGGCTTAGCGTTTCTTTAAATATCTTGTAAGCTTCAGTCATTAAAGGTGAATGAAAGGCGCCACCAACTTTAAGCATAATCGCTTTGGCTTTATGCTTTTTGGCGGCTTGGCATAATTCGGTAACCGCTTCAATTGTACCTGATACGATTAACTGATTGGGTAAATTGTAATTAGCAATAACTACGCCAGCCTCTAACCCTAGTTCTTGATTGGTTTTATTAACTAAAGTCTCGAGTAATTTAACATCCATGCCAATAATGGCCGCCATGGTTCCGGGTGGACAGCTGTCCATTAGTCTCGATCTTAAGGCTACCAATTGAACTATTTCTTTGGCGGCTAGAACATCGGCTGTATAAAGGCTGGTTAATTCACCCAGTGAATGTCCGGCAACATAATCTGGTGTTTGTCCGTGGTTTTTAATTAAAGTTTCATAAATAGCCATCGATACCGCTAAAATTGTATTTTGGGTATTTAAAGTACGTTTTAAGTCTTCGTCTGGACCGTCAAAACATAATTTACGGATTGGCAGATTGCTAAACTCTTCAACTAGTTCAAAAACAGGTCTAGCCTCATTAAAATTATCATAAATAGATTTACCCATTCCCACTACTTGAGAGCCTTGACCAGGGAATATATAAGCTAGTTTACTCATATTATTTTACCTCTTAATATTAATTGTTATTTTTTTTGACTCCTGGATATCACTGATTAAATTATCCAGCTGTTAATTAAGCGCTTTTTAACCCCCTATAACAATTTAGCGATTGCGCGAATCTATTGCTGTCCATTTAATAATACTAGCGCCCCAGGTAAGGCCACCACCAAAACCAACTAGGGCACAGATAGCCGGTGGCTTAATTTGACCAGCCTGTAACGCCTGCCAAATAGCTAGTGGTATTGATGCTGCTGAGGTGTTGCCAACTTCGGCAACGTTGCTGATTAACTGTTCTTTTTTGAGATTAAGCTTACTGGCTACTGAATCAATAATGCGTTGATTGGCCTGATGTGGTATTAAGTAGTCGATATCACCTAAAGCAATATTGGCTTTATCACAGGCGGTTTTTAAGGCTTCAGGAATAGCATTTATCGCAAATTCATAAATAGCCTTGCCGTTCATTTTTAAAAAGCGCTTTACGGCTTCAGGTGGTTTAGAGCCTTCATGCGGGAAACTTGAATTCGAGTTAGGGATACAGATTAAATGACCGCGTCCGCCATCAGACCTTAAATAAGTCGAAAGAATTTGATTGTCTCCGGGGCTGGCTTCAATTACAAAGGCGCCAGCGCCATCGCCAAATAAAATACAGGTATTTCTATCTTCCCAGTCCAAAAAGCGGGAATGAACGTCAGCTCCTATAACCAGAATTTTTTGATAGGTTCCGGTTTTAATAAATTCAAGGCCAACGGATAAGGCATAAATGATACCAGTACAGGCTGCTTCCAAGTCAAAAGCAGCTGCATGGCTTGCGCCAATAGCTCCTTGAACCAGGCAGGCTGTTGATGGGTATAAATTATCCGGCGTTGATGTTGCTACAATAATAAGATCAATGTCATTAGGGTTAATATTGGCATAGCCAATAGCGTCTATAGCTGCTTCAATTGCCAGCTTGGAATTGCTTTCGTTTTCTTTGACAATATGTCGGGTTTTAATTCCTGTCCGCGTTCTTATCCATTCGTCAGATGTATCTACGAGTTTCTCTAAGTCTTGGTTTGTAACAATTGATTTGGGTATTCCGGCGCCGACACCAGTAATTTTTGCTCCAATTAACATAATTTTACCTTCTGTAACGATAGCTTTAAGTTGCTGATTTTAATATTTGTGGAGATATTACACTTAAAGTTTCTTCAATACGTGATACCATACGCGCTGTAATCATATCTTTAGCTACCCGGATAGCATTTTTAATGGCTGTATGGTTCGAGCCTCCATGGGCTATGACACAAACACCTTTAACGCCAACTAAGAGTGCACCACCAGCCTCATGGTGATCAATGCGTTTTTTGAGATTAGTAAAGGCTGATTTGGCTAGTATTGAAGCTAGCCGACCATTTAAGGTAAGCATTAACTCTTGTTTTAACATACTGCTTACCATCCGTGAGATTCCTTCGGCAGTTTTTAGGGCAACATTGCCAGTAAAACCATCGGTAACAACTACATCTACTTTGCCCAGCGGAAAGTCTCGTCCTTCAATAAAACCAATAAAGTTAAGATCGTTATATTGTTTAAATAATTTATAGGTTTCTTGAACCAATTCATTTCCTTTAGTTTCTTCGGAGCCAATGTTTAATAGTCCAATAACCGGATTGGCAATATTAAATAAGCCATTAGAAACAATTTGTCCCATAAGTCCAAATTGAAATAATTGATACGGTGAACAATCTACGTTTGCGCCAACATCAACAACAATAACGCGTTTACCGCGTATAGAAGTTGGCATATTGCAGGCGATGGCTGATCGGTCGACATGTTGAATTCGTCCTAGAATTAATTGAGCCGCTACTGCTGCTGCGCCAGTTGACCCAGCGGCTACCACTGCATCAACACTGCCATGGCTAAGTTCTTGCATGGCAACTACGATCGACGAATCTTTCTTCTTAAGAATGGCTTTGCTAGGTTTTTCATCCATGCCCACAACTTGGGAAGCATTTACAATTTCAATAGCTAAATTATTAGTATTGTAGCGTTTTAATTCTTTAGCTATTATGTCTGTTGGACCAATTAACTTAATGCCAACACCGTATTCTTTAGCTGCTAAACAAGCTCCATGTACTATTTCTCGCGGGGCAAAATCGCCACCCATAGCATCAACGCCAACCCAAATCATTTTATCTCCTGAATAACTTTATAAAAGTAGTTTTTTGGTCAAGCAAAAATTACTGTTTGTTTGAAGCTGGCCTTCCACGATAATAACCACAATTGGTACAAACTTGATGGGGGCGTTTGGACATACCACATTGGCTACAGGCTACTACTTCAACTATTTGAGCTTTCCAATGAGCTCTTCTTTGATGTTGTTTACGATGTGAGGTTTTCTTTTTGGGAACTGCCATGATTATCTCCTGAATGGTTACTGGTCTTGATTTTTGGGAATTAAATTTTTAAGCTTGGCTAATCTGGGGTCAAATCTGTCTTTGGAGTTTGACCCGGGAGTTATGCCTTGACAATCCGAAGCGCATATATTTTGGGTTGGACTAGTTAGTATAACAGATTGATATATTATATCGCTTAAATCAATCTGATTATCAATAGGTATGTTTTCAACGAAATCATTCTTTAACAATTCGCGATCTTTTGCATTGTCCGTAACTAAATTAAAAATCAAATTTTCATTAATTGTAACTCTAATCGGGAAAAAATAAGTATTAAGACAGCGCACACAAGTTAGTTTTAAAATTGTTGATATAATTCCTTTAACCCTTACTCCAGTTGAGTTTAGAGTTAAGGCTAAATTTCCCGTAACTGGTTTAATGGCATCTATTCCGTGAATTTCTTCTTTAAAAAAAACGTTTAAAGGATTTTCATTTCTTAATTTATCGATACTTATTTTCATGATTTTAATATATTATATTAAATAAATTTTATTCAAAAGTTTTAAATGTATTTTAACGATATTTTTGCTATTTGTCCTTACTTAATTCTACCGGTTATTGGTGAACCTGTGTTTGGGGGGAGTATTGTCATTAAGAATGGTAAAATTGAGCATATTCTTGACAATCAGACTAGCCTGAAAATTTTGCCGAATTTAGTGCCCCAAGCCAATATTTACGACAAACCGGATGCAATTCTTATGCCAGGTTTAATTAATTTACATACCCATTTAGATTATTCCTTAATTAATTTACCCACTAGCCCATTATTCAATTGGATTCCTAGTTTAATGAAGCTTTCTCGTGGTTTAACTCCCGCTGACTTTGTCCAGGCTAATAATTATGGTGTTGAGCAAGCTTTATTATCTGGCACCACTACTTTGGTTGATTGTTCGTATACGGGTTTATCAATTAAACCCCTTAACGATTATGGATTAAAAGCTTTGGTTGGCTTAGAATTATTTGGCATTAGTGCCGCCGATACTTGCGTGGTCTTTGAAAAATTCTTAACTAAAATGGAGTCTCTTGCTCGTCAAGTCCAGGAATTACATCCGACTAATAGCGCGATAACCCTTACTATCTCACCGCATTCGCTATATACCGTTGGCGTTAAACTCTTTGATTTGGCTTATCAATGGTGTTTAGCCAATAATACTATTTTACTCAGTCATATTAGTGAATCGGTTTGGGAAAAGGAGTGGACGCAAAATGGTAATGACGTAATTGATAATTTTTTAATTCAGGCATTTAATCTTACTCAAAGTGAATTGGTTAATAATGAAAATTTAGCGCGTAACTGCGGATTAAGCTCTTGTGAATTTTTGGCTAGCCATAATTTACTTAACTCAAATATGTTATTTGCTCATGGTGTTCATTTGCAGGAAAATGATCGGGCTTTACTGGGCAAACACAATTTAAAATTAGCTATTTGTCCAAGAAGTAATCAGTATTTACAAGTTGGTAAGTTGGCTTTAAGTGAATTAAATGGTTTAAACGTTGGGTTTGGTACTGATAGTTTGGCTTCTAATTGTGATTTAAACTTACTAACCGAAGCCAATTTTGCTTATAATTCGCTAGGATTATTCAATAAGGTTAAGCCTAGCCAAATAGTGAAAATGTTAACGATTGAAGCTGCACGGATGTTAAATTTTGCTCACGATATTGGTTCAATCGAAATTGGCAAAAGAGCTGATGTTATTTTGCTAAGGCCAATAAGTAAACCTCTTGCCGCCAATATTTTGGTTGAAGAAATTTATGAACAAATTTTGGCACTTAAATTTTGCGTAAGTGAAGTATATGTTGCCGGTCGTCAAGTCGTGAATGACGGTAAAATAGAAAAGAATTTCAATCAAGGTTAAAGCCCTTTATGATAGTGGTTTTTGGGCAATGGGTTGAAGTCGTCAAAGCTGCTAAAAAAAATAGTTTTTCGTGGTAAAAGTTATAAGCTGGCTTACGACTATGTTGTTGAAATTGTCAATGTAGTTAAAAAAAAAGAGTATTTCCTCATTAACATTGGCTCATCGTTCTTGTCAATGGTTTAATATGTATAAGTTAAAAAAATAATCAGTCCTTAAAAAAATTTTACAAAATTTAAATTAATTAAATTTTAATTTTACAAATAATGTGTTCTCATTGTAATCTATATCCTGATGAAGTCCCTCTTGACTTAAAATTATTTTATTCTTTGAATTTAAGTTATCTGTTAAAGGTTTAACCATGGCTAATAATCCCAACCATATTTGTAGTGGCCGATCCTGTATGTTCTGCCGGGTCGTGGAAAAACCTTCACGACCAAATTTTATTGCTGATAAAAGAACTAGCCTGGATAATCAGGTTTTAAATAGAGTTAAGGAATTGGAACAAAGGTCGCTTATTGCGCATTCGCAAAAAACAATGTCTTTAACTAAAGTTGAAGAAACTGAAAAATTAGCTCTATTTGATATTCTGACTGATTTGTATAATTCCCGAACGTTTACCAAAGAAGTAAAAGATGAATTAAAACGGGCAAAACGGTACAAGCGCCCATTGACAATATGCATTGTCGCGATTGACAATATCCGTGAAATTAGTATGCAATACGGAGCTTTGACAAGTGACACTGTTTTACAAAAGGCGGCTATGATAGTTAAAAGTGCTATTCGTGATGTTGATATTGCCGCACGTTATTCGATGGAAGAATTTGCCATTATGTTACCGGAAACTAATGCCAGTGGAGCTAGTATTGTGGCCGAACGCATTCGGCAGCGAACGTCTGGGCATGTTATTTCACATAACTGGCACAATTTGCGTATTTCTTTAAGTTTCGGGTTGGCTTCGTTTCCGCATCATGGTCGCGAACATGACGAAATTATAAATGAGGCTATAATTGCCTTAAAAACAGCTATTCGCCAAGGTGGCGATCAAGTTTGTGTAGCTTAGGCTTTAAAATTAGCATGTAAATAGGTTAAAATTGCTTTTGTTGGTTAGCTAGGCACTTTACAATTTACTATGACAAATTTATTTAAAGATTGGAAATTCCCCTTAGTTATTTGTGTATTTATATGGTCATTACTGACTTTGTTTTCAGTTTGCACTAAAAATGAATACGAAAATTGGCAAAGGTTAGCGCAATTGTCGCCTTTTGAGTTGCGCCAAGACGTCTATAGTCGGTTAGTTAAACGTAGTGACTTTGCTAAATTGACCAGTTTCCAAAAAGAAGACTTTGTTAAGAATATGCTCGATGAAGCTAATATAGCCAATAATATTCAGGTTTTAGGGCATTATAAGCACTATTTACTTTATACCAATCTTAAACTAGGTCTTGATTTGCGTGGAGGCAGTCAATTATTGCTCCAAGCTTTACCCTCAAAGGAAGTTCCTCAAATTACACCTGAAGTTATGCAGGCTGTCGAAACAGTGATTAATAATCGTATTAACAGTTTGGGTGTCTCTGAAACCGTTGTGCAACGATCGGGTCGGGATAGATTAATCGTTGAATTGCCAGGGATTAAGGATCCTCAGGCGGCTAAGGATCGAATCGGCACAACTGCTATGCTGGAGTTTAAAGAATTAAGTTTTGACAGCAATAAACAGCCAGTCTGGCTTGATGTAGGGCTAACGGGGTCTGATTTTAAACATGCTCAGGCTGTACCTACTGCCTCAGCGTCAATATGGCGTGTTACGTTTGAGTTTAAACAAGCTGGAGCTACAAAATTTGCTGAATTGACGAAAAGACTGGTAGGCCGTCAAATTGGGATTTTCCTGGATGGTGAACCAACTGAACGTGGTCCAGATGGTCGGCCACTATCGGCGCTAGAGTATCATGGTGTTACGGTGAAAGAGCCAATTCTGGCAGGATCTGGTGAAATAACCGGCAATTATAGTAAGGACCAAGCAGTTGACTTGGCCGTTAAACTGAATGCAGGAGCTTTACCAACCCCGGTTAAAATTCTTGAAGAACGCTCAGTAGGAGCAACTTTAGGCAAGGATTCAATTCATAAAAGTCTTATTGCTGGTGGAGTTGGCTTAGCTTTAGTAGCTGTGTTTATGATGGTGGTTTATGGCGTACCTGGTTTAATTGCCGATATAGCTTTAATTCTCTATACGTTAACCACTTTGGCGATTTTTAAAGCTACGCCAGTAACACTGACTTTAGCTGGTATTGCTGGATTTATTCTGTCAATCGGAATGGCTGTTGATGCTAATATCTTGATTTTTGAACGTACGAAAGAAGAAATTAGACAAGGGAAAAATCTCTATATGGCGATTGAAAATGGATTTAGTAAAGCTTTTTCATCCATTTTTGATAGTAATATGAATAGTATTATTGCCTGTCTGGTGTTAATGTTGTTTGGTACATCAATTGTTAAGGGCTTTGCGGTAACGCTGTTATTTGGGGTTTTAGTATCCATGTTTACAGCTATAACGGCAACCAGAGCGCTATTACATTTGGTTCCACGTAATGTAAAGCATATCTTTAATGCTCAAGAAAAAAATACTAATAATGCCAAAGTTAAGGAGGCGGTATGAATAAAAATTTAATCGATATTGTCAAGTACCGTAATATCTGGATTGGCATATCTTTGCTCGTATTAATCCCCGGCTTAATTGGTATATTGATGTGTATTATTAAATTTCATGCACCACTTAGACCAGGGATAGATTTTACTGGTGGTTCAATTCTTCAATACGAATTTACCAAACCAACAACTCCGGATAAAGTGTTAGCCGTTTTGGACAGTTGTAATTTTTCCGGTTCGCAAGTCCAGCAGGCCTATATCGCTAATCATGAAGTTATGGTGATAAGAACCAAAGCCATTGATACCGAAGCTCAAAAACATAATTTAGATGAAGCTTTTCAGTCTCAAATTGGTTCGTTTCAAGTGATTTCTGAAGATAAAGTTTCCGGGGTTATTGGACCTGAGCTCTTGTTAAATGGGCTTATTGCGCTAGCGATTACCTTTGCGATGATGGTTGCTTATATTTCCTGGCGATTTCAGGTTGATTATGCTGTATGTGCAATTATTGCCTTATTCCATGATGTTTTGGCGTTATGTGGTATTTTTGCCATATTAGGTGTGGTTGCTAGCGTAGAAGTCGACAGTCTGTTTATTAGTGCTGCCCTAACTGTAATAGGGTTTTCGGTGCATGATACAATTGTCGTATTTGACCGGATTCGGGAAAATGCTAAATTAGTGGGTCGAAAAATGCTAGACCCTATAAGCGGCAAAGAAGTCAAGAAAACCTTTGGTGATGTAGCTAATGATAGTGTTAACCAGACTTTAACCCGGTCTATTTATACTTCATTAACCGTAGTTATTACCCTTACCGTTTTGTATTTCTTAGGTGGTATTACGATGCGTAATTTTGTCTTAGCAATGTTAATCGGTATAATTTCCGGTACTTATTCATCAATATTTAATGCAAGTTGTTTACTGGTATGGTGGCGTGAATTGAAGGTTAAAAAGAAAACGGTAATGGCTTAAATTTTCGCAACATTCAAATTTATTAATAATTTGAACTTTATTAATAAATTTAAATGTGATATATAATTAAAATAGATTGTTAAGGAATTTATAAATTATGGATTTAGAAGATAATAAAAAACCAATATCTGACCGTGAGAAATGGGATTTGTTAACCCGGCAAGAGCGGCTTGGTGAAATTTTATTAAAACGCAATAAAATTACCTTGCAGCAATTAGAAGAATTAATGAATGAGCAAAATAAGACGAAAAAGCCTTTAGGTGAATTAATTCTTGAAAAAAGGTGGATGTCGCAAGGTGAAATTTTAGAAGCCCTTGATTGGCAACATCAAACTGATCAGGTGATTATTGAATCATTAAAAGAATTAAAATTTAAACCTGAAGACCCTTGTTAAAAGCATTATGCCTTATCGATAATTTAATGGTTAAAATACTATTACGCTAGCGGTTTGGTTATTGTTCTTTTTGGGGCTGGTAATTTATTTGCCCGGCAGGCGTCAAAATTGCAATTAAACTTTGTGATTTAGTTCTTATTGGTTTAATAAATATGATTTAATTATTTTTTTACTTCCTGGATCACTGCTTTGGTCATAGATTTTGGTTAAATAATTAAGTCCGTAAGGATGTTTGCTTAAAGCCCATGCGCTATGTTCAATTAACATTGGGGTATTTTCGTTTAAGGTAAATTGATAAAGGCCATCTAGACCTTGCTCAAGGTTAACACTGTCGATATATTCTACGTTGTCAAAATTGGCTAAGATGTTGCCCATAACGGTTAAACTATTGCGAATTAAACCAGTACGTTTAGCACGTGAAATGGCAGTATGCCGAAATTTGGCTAAAAATTCTTGATTGGTTTTAATCTTTAAAATTTCCATTAAATTAAGATAATGACCAATTCCTGATTCTGGTTTAAATTCAGGAAAACTGGTTTCATATTGTTTTTGATTATAAGGACAAATTTCCTGACAGATGTCGCAGCCAAAGACCCAGTTTTTTATTTTAGGCCTTAAGGTTAATGGTATTGCCTCTTTATTTTCAATAGTTAAGTAAGAAATACATTTATTGCTGTCAATTCCAGTTTCGGTTGAAATAGCTAGGGTGGGGCAGTTAGTCCCACAGGCAAAACATTTGCCGCAAGTGCCATTATAGACTGTATCAGGTTCTAACTCAATATTAGTAAATAATTCAACGGAAAAGTTATAGGAACCCTTAAGGAGTGGTGCAATAATTAAGGAATTTTTGCCTTTAAAACCAAGTCCATGACGAATACCTAAAGGAATTTCATATAGTGGTGTTGAATCTGTAACACATTGGTAATTTTCGATTCTGGGGTCAACCATTTTTATTTGCTCAACCAATAATTTAACTTTATTGGGTAACACCTGGTGATAATCTAGTCCGGTTGCATAATTAGCAACTTTACCATAATAGCCTAAAGGTCTTAGATTGGGCTTAGTATAGTAATTGGCCGATAATAAAATTACGGATTTAGCTTGTGGAAATAATAATTGAGGATTGGTACGTAATTGCGGATTTCGTTTTAAATAGTCCATTTTACCAGCCAAGCCAAGGTTGATCCACTTCTCCAGATGGTGTTGCGCCTGGCTTAAATGCGCTAAACTACCAATGCGACATTGGGTAAAGCCAATTTTAAAGCTAGCGTTAATAATGTGGTTTTTAAGGTCCATTGTTGTATGATAAGGATAATAAAATAATCATAACTTAAATTATAAAATAAATATGGATTTAGCAGATTTTAACTATACTTTACCCCCGGAATTAATAGCTCAAAGCCCAGTTACCCCAAGAGATGCTAGCCGATTAATGCAAATTGATCGAAAACAAGGAAGTATTAAGCATGGTTATTTTTATAATTTACCTGATTTACTGAATGCTAATGATGTATTGGTTGTAAACAATACTAAAGTTATCCCAGTGCGTATTATGGCTTACAAAAAAACTGGGGGTTTAATTGAAATCCTGTTAATTAAACCAAGTGGAAGCAATTTAAGTCATTGGGTCGCCCTGGCTAAACCAATGAAAAGAATTAAAATTGGTGAACAAATTACCCTGGTAAATGAGCAGGATTCTTGGACAATTACGGTAATTGATTCATATGAACATCATGATGGTTACAAACGCATGGTTGTTGATATTGGCGAAGCCCAGTTATTGTATAAACGTCTTAATGATTTTGGTTGGGCTCCACTGCCACCATATATTGAACAAGATTTGCGTAAGTCAAGGTTAAAAGATATAACCGATTATCAGACAATTTTTGCCAAAGATCTTGGGGCTGTAGCTGCGCCTACAGCAGGAATGCATTTTACCGATAAATTATTACAAGTTTTAAAAGCTAAAAATATTCCAATTTTAGAAATAACTTTGCATGTAGGAATAGGTACATTTAAGCCTGTTACCGTAAATGACATTGACGATCATTTAATGGAAACAGAGCAATATTCGATTAGTCAGGAAACTGCTGTAAAATTGAATGAGGCTAAGCTCAGTAATAAACGAATTATTGCGGTTGGCACAACAACTGTACGAACCTTAGAATCAGCATATTATAATCACAAAATAAATGCTACGAAACTGGCTAATACAAATTTGTTCATTAAGCCTGGGTATGAGTGGAAATTTATTGATGGTTTAATTACTAATTTTCATTTAAGTAAATCAAGTTTATTGATTATGGTATCAGCATTTGCTGGCATTAAATTAATTCGTGATGCTTATGCACAAGCTATTCAAGCTAAATATCGCTTTTATAGCTATGGTGATTCAATGATTATTTTATAGAATTAATGAGGCGTACTTAAAAAAGATTGAATTTAGTATTGAATCATTAGCAGTTGTTTAAGTACCAGCTAGTCAGGGCAGACATACACACCATCACCACCAAGAAGATTCGCTTGATCGCATACAATATCAGCTAGCGCTACCAGTTCTGGTGCAGTATGGGCATGCCCTGGATAAAAACTGATACCAATACTGACGGTCGCCTTTGTTCTAAACCATTGATATTGCAGATCGCAGCGTTCTAGGTTGTTAATAATGCGGTTGGCTACAATTATTGCTCCTTCTGGTGGCGTTTCCGGCAGGGCAATAATAAAGCGGTTATCTCCATAGCGGCCAATAAGATCAATATCTTTGCGTAAGGCACCAATAATAACATTGCTGATTTTTAAGAGCAAATAGTCTAAGCCTAAAAAACCCACCTGTTCAAAGTATTCGAGATAACTATCAACCGATACCACCATAACCGTGAGCCATCTTTGGTACCTGACAGCGCGATATACTTCTTGGCGAATTTTGCGCATTACATATTTGTAGTTGTAAGTATGCGTTAAGTTGTCGTAAAAACAGAGTTTTTCCATTTCTTCGACGGTTAAATTAACGCCCTCTTGTTTCTTGGCAAAAATGCTAGGTTGTAAAGATTGAGACAGTAATTTGTTGACATCGGTCTCGTTTGTGTCATAGACATTTTTGGCTGGTAAATTTCGACTTTTGCTATTCCGCAAGGCTCGATCAAATATTGAATCTTGCGCATGACCCCAACCGGACATTTTATTTTTATCTCTGGGGTCAGTCATTTTAAACACTCCAATTTTACAATTATAAAATCTATATACCCGATTTTTAAGATTTTAAATTGTTAAAATTATGTAAATCTTGAAACCATGCAAGTGAAACTGCGTCGGCTACAGACTGGTGAACTTTATAGTCAAGAATGCTAGGAACAAGGTTATTGGTTTTAGTGTGCAGGCTAATAGCTTCGGCAGCTGCTAGTTTCATATTGTCAGTGATACAAGTTGCTTTTGACCTTAAGGCCCCATGAAAGATACCGGGATAGGCTAGTGCGTTATTTATCGTGCGGCCATCGGCAGCAAATTTTGCTCCTTGTTGCATGGCTAATTCGGGATCGATTTCCGGCACCGGATTGGATAAAGCCAGAATAATCTGTCCGGGTCTTACCATATTAGGTTTAATTAATTGAGGAACGCCAGTCGTAGCAATGACAATATCGGCTTGGTTCATGACCATGTTTAAATCACCGGATTTGCCACCAAATTCTTCGAATTTAATGATTGCATCACTTCTAAGATCACAGCCAATAATATCTTTGATCAATGCTGCTTTAAGCAGTCTAGTAATGCCAATTCCAGCTGCGCCAAGGCCAATAATACCAATTTTACAGGTATTAAGATCAATCCCTGTATTTAAGGCAATTGTTTTTAATGCGCTTAATGCCACTACCGCGGTGGCATGCTGATCGTCATGCATAATTGGCATAGCTAATTCGTTGATAAGCGTCTGTTCGATTTCAAAACATTCCGGAGCTTTGATGTCTTCAAGTTGGATAGCTCCAAAGGTGCAAGAAATGGCTTTAACGGTATTTATAATAACTTGGGGATCTTGTGAGTCAATTAAGATAGGTATAGCGCTGATACCAACTAGGCAGTCAAATAAAACTGATTTACCTTCCATAACGGGCATGCCTGCTACCGCTCCGATATTACCCAGGCCTAGAACTGCTGAACCATTGGTGACAATTGCTACGGTATTGCCAATTCCGGTATATTTGCGGCTAAGGGTGATATCACGTTCAATAAGCTTGCAGATTTGGGCAACTCCAGGGGTATAAATTTTACGCATTTCCGTTAAACTATCTACTTTGACTCGGCTTTTCATGGCAATTTTACCACCTTCGTGAATCTGTTCTACCGGATCAATTATTGATTCAACACTAATCCCGTCAATTTTTTCAATTGCATAAATAACTGCATTAAGATGATCGATATCAATTAACTGTAAGCTAAATTCGCGTAGGATAAAATCGGGTCCCTGCCCAATAATCGTTATTTCACCGATATTAACTTGAGCTTCGCCAATAACCGAAGTTACTTTAGCTAAAAACCCCGGTTTGTCGGTAACTTTTAATCTTAAAATACGAATAATTTTTTGGCTTTGGCTTACTATTATACTGGACTTATTCAAGTTGTTAAATCCTCACGCTTTTGCCGCAATCCGGACAGAAGAAAAATTCAGGGCTAATAATTATACCACAATGGGGGCAGTTTCGATTAGGAATTTCCGTATCTTGGGTTGAGTATTTTCCATTCATTATATCTTTAAATTGTTTGCTTTGTGACCAGTTTTTTAATTCTTTAGCGCGATATACTGGTACTGGATGTGATAGCTTTAATTCGTAAAGAATTTTATAGACTTTATTCAGCATATTATATTCAATTTCTTCATAACTATCAGCTTGACGTAAAAATTCTTGGGGATTAATCTGATTGTACACGGCTTTACTGCCGCCGGCTAATTTCATATGTAAACGTAAGCATGCGTCAATATCCTGGACGACAAGTAGTTCGGCTCGATCGGCGGTAAGCTCAGATTTTCGGGACCAGTCTAACAGTGCAGCCATGGCTCCTAGCGAAGCGGCGCCACCCAGGCCAAAGAATTTGGTAGCTAGATGGACTATGACATAAACGATACTGCGGTAAAGTACATGTCCTGATTTCACATGACCTAACTCATGGCCAATAACCGCCATAAGTTCGTCTTCCTCTAATAAATCTACAAGGGCTGATTGTAAGACAATAAAGGGTCGGTCAACGCCAAAGGTAAAGGCATTTACATAAGGGTTATTCGCTAAGAATAAATCCGGTTCGTGCATGTCAAGAATATCACAGGCTTCTTTGAATAAATTATAGATTTTGGGGCATTGTTTGGGACTGACATGAATGGCTTGTCCAAATAACTGGATCCGTACAATTCGTTCCAGTCCCAATTCCATAAATTTCTTGAAAATTTTGTCGATAAACGGAATTTGGCGCACGGCTTCTAGTGCCTGTGTATCAGCAGGATGTTCAAATGCGCTGGATTTTAAGCGAGGGAAACGACGTTTCGTGGCTTTTACGGATTGGGAATTTTCCATGTTTGTACTCACCAAGGTTTTAATATTTTAATATTAAAGCAAACTTAGAGATTCTTTTACTATAAATTAAGGAATTTATTATTTATGTTCATTAAAATACTTAATGCTAAGTTAAATTGTTTTTAGGGGATTATAAACTGAAATCAGATTTATGTCAGTTTGTTTGAATAAGCTAAGGAGAATTTAAGTGATTCGCTAACGAAAATCATTCATTATTTTCTTCAAACAGATCATCTAAAATGGCTTCTGATAGGCTAAAGCTTTGCGGCGTTGATATGGTATCAGCTTTACCTAATTCGATATTTTGGAGCAGGGAATGATCTAAAAGAGCATTTAAGGGGTCATCATTGCTTAACAGGCTACTGATAGTTGTTTCTGAATTAGCGCTGTTTGAACTGGTCGAAATTTCATTTAACAGATTTGATGTATATATTGATTGATTCTCGGGGTTATTTAATTCAGTTGACGAAGCAATTTGATTAAGTTCATTAGGTGAAGATGGATCAAAGACATAGTCGTTACTTAATAACAGTAAAATCTGTTGATGTATTTGTTTTAAATTTGCTAACAGTTGATGGCTGTCCATAAAATAAAAAAAGAAATATAATTAAGATTAAGAAAATTTAAATTTTAAACTATTAAATGTAATGTTACCGTAATTTTTTGATTTTGTTGTTTTTTTTGGTTGAATTGGTTTTAAATAGTATACAATTATTTTATGCCTAAAATTAGTGTTTTGTCAGATCTTATTGCTAGCCAAATAGCAGCCGGTGAAGTCGTTGAACGTCCGGCCAGTGCTGTCAAGGAATTGGTGGAAAATTCCCTGGATGCGTGTGCGGACTTTATTGAAATTCAGGTATCTAAAGATTGCCTGGATTTTACCATTACTGATAATGGGCTAGGCATGGATCCAGATGATGCTATTTTGGCTTTTGAACGACATGCAACTTCGAAAATTACCAATTTTGAAGATTTACGAATGATAGTTTCATTTGGTTTTCGTGGTGAAGCGTTAAACAGTATAGCCAGTGTAGCTAAAATAAACTGTCAGACCAAAACCAAGGATCAGAAGGAAGGGAGTTTGGTTGAGGTAGTTAATGGCAATATTAAAGTGTCGCAACATGCTTGTGCTGTTGGTACAAAAATTGAAGTATTAGATTTATTTTTTAATGTTCCGGCTCGCCAAAAATTTTTAAAAAAACCGAAAACTGAATTTAGTCAGATTTATGAAATTATTCAAGCCTTGGCCATTGCTAATAGTAAAGTTCGTTTTAGGTTGAAATATGATAATCATCTTTCGTTTGAGACATCAGGATCAAACAGTATTTTAACAGCAGCTATTGAGACAAATTTTATTCATAAAGATTATGCCAAGAATTTTATTCATACTGAAAATAATATTGATGATAAAAGTTTAAAGGCAGTTTTATCTAATCCCCAATTGTTTAAACATGATCGCAAAGGCATTTTAGCTATCGTAAATGGGCGAGTGGTTAGATGTCCAGTTATTTTAAAGGTTTTAGATAATTGTTATAATGACATTATTCCTCGAGGTCGTTACCCAATAGCTATAATACTGTTAAATATTGCTGCTCAAGATGTTGATGTAAATATTCATCCTACTAAAAAAGAAATTAGATATGCTGATGGGGTAAATATTTTTCAACTTCTTCAGGCTAATTTATCTGAAGCATTACGCAATAATATTTCATTTACTGGGTTGAAACATGTCGAAGATATAAGCAGTGACACTTCTAATAATATCATTGTTTCGAGGCTAGGCATGGTGTCTAGTGATGTGCAAGCTGATTATTTGGTGGATAGTAATTTTCAGCAGTCATATATCAATGATAAGGCCTTGCAATCAGCTATGCAATCGGTTGGCACCGATAGCTTTGGTAGGACTGAAGTGACTAATAGTAATAGTTACTTTAACGAATCCAATGATAATTATGATTTGCGCGCCAATAAGTTCTTTCGTCAAGAATCCAGTTTGGCTAGTGCCTTAAAGGAAAATGTCTATGGTAGTGGATCTTATGAAAGTTTAAGTTTGCCTTGGGATTTTAAGTTGATTGGTTATCTCAATAACACCTATTTCTTGCTTATGACCCAAGATGGTCTTTTGATTGTTGAGCAGCATATTGCCCATGAACGCATCAACTATGAAGAATTATTAGCTAAAAGCACTTTGGGTAAAGATGCCTATAGTCAAAAGTTGGCTTTGCCAATTGCGTTAAATTTGTCCCAGTCTGAAAAAACGCAGTTAGAAGAAAATATTACCCCGCTTGAAAAATTTGGTTTCGAATTTGTCTTACAAGATAATAGTTATAATCTTACGGCTATTCCTGTTACACTTTCGGTTAATGGTATTAATGAAATTTTGGTAAAAATTTTAAGTGAATTACAAAATGGAAGTAATGATCATAAAAATATTGATGCCTTAAAGTCTATTGCCTGTCAGTCAGCAATTAAAAATGGTATGTTTTTAAATAATGTTCAGATTGTTGATTTGTTGACAAGGTGGTATCATACTCCCAGAAATGATACCTGTCCTCATGGTCGGCCTATCGCTATAAGTTTAACCACGAATAAATTATTTAACATGTTTCATCCCCAATAATTCATTTATACTTATCTAAGTTACTTACCTAAGGATTAACTATGACATTCGGCTTAAAAAGTTTTCTTAAAGCACAATATGGTGATATTAAATATGATTTTAATATCTATTATCCTGATAGCCATGAGCCGGACAATCGTGAGTGGCTGGTTACTAATGGTTTGGGTGGTTATGCTAGTTCGACTATATCCGGAGCTAATACCAGGCGCTATCATGGGCTTTTAGTGTCAGCGCTTACGCCTCCTGTCGATCGACATATGATTTTATCAAGGCTTGAAGAAACTATTAAAATTGACAATCATAGTTATGATTTGTCGACTAATTATTGGTCAAGTGGTGTGATATCACCAACTGGATATAAAAAAATCGAATCATTTTCATTGTATCCAGTTCCAACTTGGGTCTATGAATTTGAAGGTAATTATCTTATTAAACAACTTTGTCTGATTTATGGTACAAATGAATTGCAAATTGCTTATTACTGGTTGGCCGAAAAGCCCAATGCAACTAAGAAAGTTTCTTTAAGCTTAAATATTCTCACTGCTTTTCGTAATGTAAAATCGCAAGTTCGAGGCCGCAGTGATGAACATTTCCCGCAATTTGTTTCGCCTAAACATACTGTTATTATTCTCGGCAAGTCTGAAAAACGGATGTGTATAAGTTTTAATCATGGTTCTTATCAGGTTGAAAATAATTGGTGGTGGGATTATCATTACCTTCATGAAACTGCTCAAGTACTGCCTGATACTGAAGATCTTATGCATTTAGGCTGTATTAAGGCTAATTTAGACCATGAAATACCTTTTGCGTTAAGTGTAAGCTTGGATGAAGTATGTGGTTTACCTAATTTCAATGATACCGTAATTAATGCGCTTAGGCGACAGGCGCAAATTATTAAAAAGAGCCAATTGCCAAATAATTCTTTAGCTACGGCCTTGACCTTAGCCTGTGATCAATTTTTGGTGGTGCGCGAGGCTAAGGAAATAAATACGGCAATTGAAGGATATCATTGGTTTAATGATTCTGGCCGAGCTACAATGATTGGTTTTGAGGGCTTGTTTTTAGTCCCGAATAGATTTGCTGAAGCTAAAAACGCTTTAAATTTATATAGTGAAAAAATGGTAAGTGGACTGATTCCGAATCGATTCCTGGATACATCTAATAAGATTTCTACCATCACTTGTGAATATAATGCTATAGACGTTGTGTTTTGGTGGGGGGTGGCATTATATAATTATTATAATGTGACTAATGACTTAAATTATCTAAAATTCCAGCTGCCAATTATGCAGGAAGTTGTAACGCATATTATTAATGGTACTAATCCTGGTGTGAAAATGGATGCTCATGACGGTCTTATTCGCACTATTGATGCTAATAATGAGTTTTCTTGGATGGATGCAAAAGTGGCGAATATGCCAATAACGCATCGACAAGGTAAAGCTATTGAAATATGTGCCTTATGGTATAATTTCCTCTCGATATTTCAGCATTTTGCCAAATTGTGTAATTATAATAAAAATTATGCCAAGGAATTAAATGATCTATCCGAACTGGTTAAAAACTCTTTGCCCCGATTCTGGAATTCTAGTAAGCAATGCGCTTATGATGTGATTGAAAAAAATGGCGTGTTAAATAAAAGCTTTGATGATAGTATTCGACCTAATCAAATTATTGCGCTAGCCTTGCCGTTTCGATTTTTTACTATCGAACAGGAAAAAAGTATATTAAAAATTGCTCAGGAAGAACTGCTTACAACATATGGATTACGCAGTCTTGCTAGTAAAGACTCCTGTTATCAAGCTTATTATGGCTGTGGCTTTGTCCAGGCCGATCAATATCACCGTGATTTATCTTATCATCAAGGTTCGGTTTGGCCTTATTTACTAGGTTTTTATAGTTCAGCCTATGTAAATGTCTATGGTTTAAATTCACAAACTAAGCCACAATTATTAAAGCTTTGGCAACCATTGTTTGACCATTTACTTAATGACTACTGTGTATCAGCTATAGCTGAAGTTTTTGACGGGGATAGCCCGCATAAGCCTAATGGCGCTGTTAATCATTGTCTAGCTGTAGCTGCGGCTTTAAAATGGTATAAAACTTTAAATTAATATGACTGAATTGATGAGGATAATATGGGCTCTTATTTAAGCTTGATTATATTAACAATTTGTAGTATTGGACTTGTATTATCCGGTTTGGTGTTTACACGTAAAATTTTAAATAAATTTTATACAGGTCAGTACGAACATCAAGCTAGTGCATTTTTGTCGATAGCTGCAGCATTATACTCAATAGTGTTAGGTTTAATCGTAGCTAGTGCTTTAAGCGATTTTCAAGCTGCTAGAGTAAATGTGCAAGATGAAGCAACTTGTTTGCGTAATATTTATCATCTTTGTTATGGAATGCCAATTGATTTTAAAACCAAGGCTGAAAATTCGATTATTGCCTATACTAATTTGGTCGTAACTGATGAATGGAACGCTATGGAAAAAGGTGATTATAGTGTTAATGCCCGTAAGGAATTTTTAAAGATTTGGTCGATTATTGCTTGTTTTAAGCCTAAAGATAATCAGGAATCTAATTTGCATGCACAATTGTTAAATTTAATCACTAACGTTTCGGATGCCAGGCACAAACGCTTATTAGCTGCTTCTCCATCTTTTGGCCCAGTGATTCATAGCTTTTTATGGTGTGGTGGTTTAATTACGATAATGTTTACCTATTTCTTTTATTTAAAAAACTTCAGCCTTCAAATATTTATGACTGTTTTAGTTACTTTATTGATTTTATTTAACCTTTTAATGGTCGAAATGTTTGGCTATCCTTTTTCAGGTGATTTAAAAATAAAGCCAGATGCTTTTGTTTTTGATTTGAACGGATATGAATTTGAAAAAATGCATTATTAAGTTTTTAATCCCTGGTGAATAAACTTAATAATACATTTTTTAATTTTGAAGAATACCGCTTAATTTGACTGTTAGCGTAGCTTGGTTAACTGTATCAGTGCGGCGTTTTTGCCTTATTTGGCACTAATTATTATAGTTGTGAGATATTTAGCTAAATGTAAATTTACTTTACTTGAATTTTTTCTACTAATATTTTAAGTTTTAAGCTTAAATAAAATTATTTTCTTCTTTATATATAATTCCTCATTTAAATAAGACAATTAAGAACATTTAAGAATTAATAACTTGCATTTGGCAAATTATTAATTCTTATTCAAAATTAAAGCTTATAATATAGTGTTAATACTTATCCCTTCTGTAAGGCTTGCTGATTTTTATGATTAATGCTTTCCAAATTGATTTTATGACACGAATTGACAAATTTCAGCAACTTTTAAAATCGCATAATCTAGATGCTTTTTTAATTAGAACTTTTGAAGGCAATAACAATAATGTCTATTATCTAAGTGGCTTTTCGGGGACTACTGGCGTTTTGCTAATTGCCAAGGATGCCAATTACCTTATTACTGATGCCCGATATTGGTCGAGGGCTCAATTAGAGGCTCCGAATTTCACTTTAGTGAAGTTAGAACGTGGTCAAAATCTTATTGATGTTATTAATCGAACGCTTGAGCTCAATGGTCTGAACCTCAATAATTTAATTGGTTTTGAGTCTCATTTATTATCCTACGAATTGGCTAATCAATGGCTAGCAAAAATAAAGGCTAAACTAATTCCAATATCTAATTTGGTTGAGCAATTAAGGCAGTTTAAATCAACTGAAGAAGCTGAATTAATTGAATATGCCTGTAACAAAACCTGTAAGGTTTTTGAGGAAGTGGCCAAAATAATTGTCGCTGGTATGACCGAAGAACAAATCGCTTTTGAACTGGACACACGGTTACGAAAATATGGGGCAATTTCCAATAGTTTTCCTTCGATTGTAGCTAGTGGGCCTAATTCAGCGATTCCGCATCACAAAACCAGTTCGCGTAAAGTTAAAGCTGGTGAGCCAGTTATTCTTGATTTTGGTGGATTGTTTCCTGGTGGTTATTGTTCGGATCTTACTCGCACAATTTTTGTTCCAGGCTTAGAGCCCAACCCCCAAATGGTGGAAATTTATCAGATTGTTTTAGCGGCTAACCATAAAGCAGCTATGGCCTTAAAACCAGGTCTTAAATGGGTTGAATATGATAAGGTCGCGCGTGATTATATTGAAAGCCGTGGCTTTGGTCAGTACTTTACCCACGGTCTAGGGCATTCAGTGGGTTTATTGGTTCATGATCCTTATGACTATGAACAATTTCCGTTTGAACCAGGTGCTGTAATAACTAATGAACCGGGAATTTATGTTGAAGGCCTTGGTGGTGTCAGAATTGAAGATGATATGCTCGTGACCCAGGAAGGTTCAATTAGCCTTACTAAGGCTCCTTACCTCGATTTGAAATAATTAGCGCACTTCTTGATCTTTCCTAAAAGTGTTGTAAACAAGCATTTGATTTTATTTGATTAAGGTTTGAAAAATTCGTACTGCTGATTTATGGTGAAAATTCGGAATTTAAATCAATTATTCTTTTGTAGTTTGAATAATCTCATTAATCTCATTGATGGTCACAACCATAAGGTCATTTACTGGTCCAACAGTGGTTCCTTCAATCCCCATATTTTTTCTTAAAATCAGCCAGTTTAAAAATAATAACTTGTTGAGCGCATGGGCATAAGGTAGTAAATTGATTATTTCTGATAAAAATCGTCCTGATTCAAAACAATAAGATTCTAGAATATTTTGTTTAAATTCTGTCAACTGACCATTTTTGGGTGAATGAGAAATTATACTAGCTAGATCAAGCAGCGGAAAACTTATAGCAGTGAACCATGACCAGTCAATAAAATGTAATTTGTCACTGTTGTAAATGATGTTTTCGGCATAAAAGTCGCCATGAATTAGGGAAATAGGTTCGGGAGCTAAGGCATTAGCAATATTGTTGGCAAAATTACTGATTAAGCTAAGTTGATTTGAGTTAATTTGAAGGTTATAGGTTTCGATGTTTTTAATCAGATTTTCGACAAATGACGGTATTTCCATAGAAGTTAGCATGTTTAAAATATTTAACTGGGCTATTTCATCAACTCGATAACAGTAACTGCGATGGAATTTAGCTAAACTTTCACCTAGATAACTGGCAATTTTAGCGTTGACATGACTAAGTAAATTAGATGGTCCGAAATCTTCGATAAATAAGGCTGTCATTCGATTGTAATGGGCAGTCATATAGATTTGCGGTGAATGAGCTATAGATGGAATTAAAATTCTTTCGATAATGTCTTGCTCAATATGCCAAGGTGGTAGGACTAATTTAAATATAATTGATTTTGGCAAGGCATCTTCAATAAAAATCCTGGCTACGTAGGAAAAGTCCCGATGCCTTAATATTTGGGTAAAAGTGATTTTAGTTCTTTTGCCATAAAATTCATCGAGCCAGGCATTTAGTTTAGCTTGGGGTACAAGACTGATTGGTTTTAAATATTCACTTTCAGGGGTATTTGGGGTCACGATTAAGACTCTTAAGTATTCCTAATTCTATTGTAACTTATTGATCTTTATTTGGGCTAGAAAATAACGTGACTAATAGGAGGATAAATATGGATACTGGTTCAAGTGGTCATGGCGGTAGTAGTAGTGGCCATAGCACTACAGATCATGCTTTGGCGTTTGGGCATGGTTTAACTGGGCATACGGCCTTAACCACCGTTATGCTAGCTTCCCATGATTTAAGTTTTTGCGTTGGGCATAGTATTGCTCTTGAGACTTTAGCTTTTGCTTACTTTGCCCATGCTACTAACGCTAATAATTCTCAGTCTTTGGGACAGGTAAGTCTTAATGATAATCCTGATTTTGGTCATCCGGGTAGTCATAGTGATGGGATAACGGCTCTGCAAAGTGGTATTAAGGATAATTCGCGTAGTCTTTATCTGCATGTCGTTAATCATGGCATTAGCAGTCTTTACCATGAATTGGAAAGTTTTGCCCAATATCTGAACATTAACTGTATTGACAGTAAGCATACGGATATTTATCCGCAGAATGAATTTTATGATAATTTAATTGGCTTAAATTTTAGCCAATATCATTTTACCGCCAATGGCTTGCCAAGTATGATTTATCCCAAGGCAAGCGGTAAAACTCATATTTGGCGCCGTTATTTTCAAATAAAACCAGCTAACGGGTTTCATATTCATCATGAAGCCCGAACTTTTATTGAAGTCATCGGTGTTACCTGGTTTTATCGGGAAAAACGTTGTTTTGAAACCAAGGTTTTCTTTAATGTTATCTCGTTGCCGGTTTGGGATGCTAAATTGAAGCAATGGGGTTTTAGTGAAAAGTATTACAATATTCATGCCAAATTGTTGCAAAAACTTGTTAATCTTACTTTGGGCTATTTGAAGTCCATTAAGCCTAATTAGGAAAAGTTTTCACACATATGTATAGATTTTGTTATTCTGTTTAGGGCTAATAATATTGTCCGTTTAGCCTAAGCAAATAATCTGATTCTGTTTTACTTCAGGAGTTTTAAGTAAGTATTTAAAATGAGGGGTGAGTCAACATCCCTCATTTTTTTTGCAATTAATATTATATGATTTAGTAGATTTTATGTTGAGAATTTCCCAATTAATACAATTAGTAATAATCAATAAAATTTTAATGTTTAATGTTATTAGATTTAAGGTTTTTTTGGTATAAATTTTATAGAGTCTATATTTTGGCGCAGACAATTGGAGTATTAGTAATAAATGGTTGATTATACGTCAAGTGGTAACTTAGCCAATAAATCTGTAAAAAAAACAATGATTAACCAAAATCTATTGTCACAGTTGAAAGATGATTTGGAAAAGTTTGAAAGCGAACGTGATTATAAACAAATAGCAAATTTGGCTCAAAAACTTGGTGAGTTATATCAACGCAATAATAATTTTAAAGAAGCCGAGTTATTCTTAAAGAAAGCTTTTAGTGCTTTTGAACGGTTATTTTCTTCTGAAGACCCAAATCTTGTTCCTATTTTAAACGCGATGTCAGCTTTATATTTTGAGATGGGAATGCCTGCTTTGGCTGAGCCATTTTGTAAGAAATTGACGTCAATTTATGCCAAAACCCATGGTTCTGAACATCCGGAAGTGGCGATTGGTTTAACTAATTTAGCTTTAATTGCTCAGTCCAAAAATCAGTATGAAAAAGCCTGTCAAATGCTTAAAGGTGCATTATTAATTAGAGAAAAAGCTTTAGGTAAAAATAATATTGAAGTTGCTCGTAGTTTGATTAATTTAAGTAATTTGGAATTAATGATTAAAGATTATACTAAAGCTTGTAGTTATTCAAAAAAAGCTTTAGCGATTGTTCAAGAAATAATTGAACCAAATGATTTGGAAATAATCTATTTTTATGAACAAATTGTCGAAATTTTAATCCTTAATGATGAATTAAGTGAAGCTTTAGAATATGCTTTGAAAATTCTAAATATTAAAGAAATAAAATTAGGTCCTAATCACCAAGATGTTTGTTCTACTTTATTAATTTTAGCCAGAATATATACCGGTCAACAAAAATTTGATATAGCCTTTAAATCAGTAAAGCGTGCGCTTACGATGAAAGAACGAGTTTATGGCAATAATCATTTAAATCTTGTGCCTTTATTTTTGGAACTGGTTACAATTAGCCAGATGCAAGAAAATTTTAGTCAGGCTGAAGATTATTTACGACAGTCGTTGCAGATTTTAGAACGTAATGATTCGCCAGCCAATAACCCGCTTTTAGATGAAACTTTATTTAAATATGCAAATCTGTATCAAAAGCAAAAGCGTTATGCTAAAGCTAAGCCTTATTGGTTAAGGCTTATTGAACTTAGGCAAAAATTTGAAAAAGCTAATCTTGATGAATTGTGTTTAGTTAAAGCTAAATTAATGGAATGTTCCTATTACCAGAAGGATATTCCTGAAACTAAAAAATATTTAAGTGAAATATTAAATACGAAAAATAATATTATGGTTGATAGTGGTATTAAAGTCGCCCAAAGTCTTAATACTGTGGCTTTAGATATGGTTAGTAATAATAATTTTGAATTGGCTGAGCCAATGCTGCAAAAAGCCATTGATTTAAAAACAAAGTATTTGGGGCCAAATCATCAAGAGTTAGTTGTATCTTTAAAAGGGATGTCGTTAATTTTAGGCAAGACCTTTCGTGAATCTGAAGCTGAACATATAATGGCTTGTGCTAATAAAATTATGGAAAATAATGATGCATAAAGCTTTGGTTTTATTAATAAGGATTTGGTAAATTGTTTTGCTGTTTAAAATTTCTTGGATAAGGCTGTTTTCAATATTATATATATTGTTATTAGTTCTATATGCCATAAGTTTTTTGGGTTTATGGTTGAATTTTGTTTGGCCAAACAATTTTTATAGTACCATTTGCAAAAATCCCTATTTTTTCCTCGATTATACTAGATATTACATGTTTGCTAAAATAATTAATATTGGCCAAGGGCATAATATTTTTAGCCCTGATTTGCAAAAAACCGTATTTCAGTCACTTATTTATCCTGCTCAGCCATATGAATATTATACAGATTATCCGCCATTTGTTGGAATAGTATTTTTACCGCTATTACTTTTAAATTTTAATTATGGCTATATCTTCTTTACCGTTTTTTCATTGCTGTTTTTTTTCTGGTCGTTACTGAAATTTAGGCAAAAGTTTAACGGTTTAGCCCATGGTAATATCGTTGTTTTTTGCTTAGGCGTATTTGCTTGTTTACCTACAATGTATGATATTTTATTAGGTCAAATTAATTTTTTGATAGTTACTAGTCTTAGTTTGTTCTTAATCGCGGTTGTTTTCTCTAAACAAGTTGTTTATGCCTTAACAACATTATTAATAATTTGTAAGCCCCATTATTATTGTTTGTTTTATCTTTTGTCATTAGTAAAAGCTAAGTATAAGTTGTTCTTGGCTAGTTTATTGATAATTTTGGGATTAATTTTTTTGTCGGTGTGGTTTTGTGGGACAAAGGCTACCTTAAATTATCCCAAAATTCTTTATGATATTCATGCTAAATTTCAATATCAAGGAATACCAATTCCGGTTTTTACAACACATACTAAATATATTATAAGTTTAAGGTGTTTGTTTAATGTCTTTTTTGCTAAGGGAATAGCTAATTTGGTCAGTATTGTCATTTATGGTTTGGGAATTATGTCGGCTTTAGCGGTTTTTTATCAAACTAAATGGAAGGATTCGCAAAATTTGAACTGGTCAATAGCTTCGGTTGTCTTGATTTTTTTAGTGACTTCACCACATTGTTTTGCTCAGGATCTGATAATTTTAGCGTTGCCAGCAATATTAACTTTAAAATCATTAGATCTGGGAAAGATTTTAAAATATGATGTTAGTTACAAAATTTGGTGCCTAATCTTTTATTTCTATCCAGTATGGTCATGGCTTAATTATTTGTGTATTGGCGGTCAATATGACTATCGGCAATACGTTAATTTAATGGTTAACCTTTGCTTGTTGGCTATTGCACTTAATAAATATTGGCAAACTGGTTTTTTGCCTCAAGCGTCGAACAATTAATTGATTTAAAAAATTATTTAATACTTGCCGCTACTGTTAGTCCATAGACCGCAATGGCTCCTTGACGATACAATTCGGTGGCACAGTTCGTAAGCGTAGCTCCCGTTGTGATAACATCGTCAATGAGAATTATTTTTTTTCCGGTTACAATTTGCGGATTAGCTTTAAAGGCATTCTTTAAATTAATTAAGCGATCGTGTCGGTTTAAGCTTTGTTGTGATTTAGTGGCTTTTACTTTAGCTAAAGCCTGGGGACTTAATTTTATGGCCAATAAATGTTCAAGGTTTTTGGCTAAAATATAACTTTGGTTATATTTGCGTTCTTGGAGTTTTTGGCGGTGAAGGGGTACCGGAACAAGTAAATATTCAGCTGGCAAGTTTTCTTTTTGTCCGATTAGATAAGGGGTGAGACCTTGAAAAGCTTTAAGCAGCAATATTGCCAAGTCAATACCTAGCAAACGGTCATTTACGTATTTAAAGCGATAAATAAGCCATTTACATTGTCCTTGGTATTTATTGGCGCTGACTACGGTTAAGGTTAATGACTGTTTAAGTTCATAAGTATTAAGGTAAGAATTTTGGAGGCTCAGTTTGGTGAAACAATTCTCACATAAGCTTTGTGATGTTTTAAAGTAATTTTTTAGGTAAGGTTTACAATAATTTAGTTCTTGATAACTTTTAGCTTTAATTTCATTAAATTGTTTAGTTTGAAGGATTGGCCAAATTATATTTTGATGACAAATTCTACAGTTTTCTTCACAAAATCTCGACAAAAACAATTCGGTTAAGTGTAATAATATTTTTAAAGTATTTTTTAGCATAATCACCTTCTTTTGATCAAAACAAGACTTCCTAATATGTATAAACGTAGAAAATCCGCAAATGTTCTATTAAATTTTGCTAATGTTGATGAATTGATGGAAAGTTTAGGGGAAAAACTATCAAGTCAATTTAAAAATTTAGAAAAAATTGCCGTAAAAAATCAGGCTAAAATTCAAAAAGCCTTTACAAAACATAAGTTGTCGGCTGCTGTATTTAAAGATGAAACCGGTTATGGCATCGACAACTGGTCTAGATTAATTGTCGATGATATTTATGCAACGGTGTTTCATGGAGTTAAAGCCTGTGTCCGTCTGGGTTTTGTTTCTGGTACGCATGCTTTGGCTGTTGCTTTGCAGGCAAATTTAAAGCCAAATGACAATTTAATTTCGTTAACCGGAAGACTTTATGACTCTCTTGATCCTGTTATCGGTTATTACAAGGAGCATAAAGCTTCGTTAAAATCGCTGGGTGTAAATTATCATGAATTTAATTTTATTGACAAAGAGTCTGGTCATGACTTCGATTTATCTAAAGACGATTTAGCCTTAATCCTTAAAGACACATCGCTGGTTTATATTCAAAAGTCAGCCGGATACGCAACTTGGCGTAAATCAATCAGTAATCAAGCCATAGGTCGTCTTATTGAAATGGTAAGGTCTTTAAATAAAAACTGTTTAGTTTTAGTTGACAATTGTTATGGTGAATTTGTTGAAGAAATTGAACCGCTTGAAGTTGGGGCGAATTTAATTGTGGGTTCCTTAATTAAAAATCCTGGCGGAGGACTAGCTATTAGTGGTGGTTATATAGTTGGCGATGAAGAAATAGTCGATAATTGTTTGACGCGAATTACCGCTCCAGGCATAGAAGGTAATCAGGGCTTGAATTTTAATCAGACACGGTTGTTATTGCAAGGATTGTATTTGGCACCAATGGTGGTAATGAATGCCGTTAAAATGGCTCATTTATTTGCTTTAGCTTTTAGTGAACTGGGTTTTATGGTAATACCAGATCCTTTGGCTACGCGTTATGATTTAATTCAGACGATTATTCTTAATTCCGAAAATCGCCTGATTAAATTTTGTCAAAAACTCCAAGAATGTTGTCCGGTTGATTCATTTATTCGGCCAGAACCAGCACTTTTGCCAGGTTATCAGGATAAGGTGATTATGGCTGGCGGTGGTTTTGTCGATGGCTCTACGCTTGAACTATCAGCTGATGGCCCGTTGCGACCACCTTATGCCGTTTATCTTCAAGGTGGTTTGTCATGGCCTCATAGCCAATTAGTTTTATTAGAAATGTTAAAGGCAAATTTTATTGATGAATTTACGCAAAATTAGCTTGGAAAATTTAGAAAATTGACTGTATATGTGTTAAGATAGCGATTGAATATCAAAAGATTGAAATGACCATAGCAAAATATAAAGTTGGCTTAATTATATCTACCTAATTTGAGGATTTAATCTTGTTTTCGCCTATGCCACTCAAACATAAAACCTATGCTGGAAGTAAAGTTAATATTAAAATTTTATCCGGAAATTCTAATCCGGTTTTAGCCAAAGAAGTTGCCGACTATCTGGAACTCGAACTTTCGCCAATTAAAATTAAACCATTTTCGGATGGTGAATTATATGTTCAGGTTCAAGAAAGTGTTCGTGGCCTGGATTGTTTTGTCATTCAATCAACCTGTACTCCGGTAAATCAAAATTTAATGGAATTGTTAATTCTGCTTGATGCCTTAAAAAGAGCATCAGCTGGAAGAATAACGGTTGTAATGCCCTATTTTGGCTATGCTAGGCAGGATAGGAAAGCTGCCGGTCGTGAAGCGATAACAGCTAAACTGGTCGCCGATCTATTGACAACGGCTGGCGCTCAACGGGTTGTGGCTTTGGATTTGCATGCTCCACAAATTATGGGCTTTTTTAATATCTTAGTTGATCATCTTTATGCTAGCCCCGTATTGCTTGAATATATTAGATCCATCAGTAAAAATGATTTGGTTATTGTGAGCCCTGATGTTGGCGGAGTTAGACGGGCTCGAGCCTTTGCTAAAAAATTAAACGATTCGCCAATTGCGATAATTGATAAACGTCGCAGTCAGCATAATGTTGCTGAAGTTTTAAGTGTAGTTGGTGATGTTCGTGGCAAAATTGCCATTATGGTAGATGATATGATTGATACAGGCGGAACTTTGGTTAAAGGAGCTGAACTTTTAATTGCTGAAGGGGCTAGCTGCGTCTATGCTTGTGCTACGCATGGTGTTTTATCGGGATCAGCCAATCAGTTGCTCGATGATTCACCAATTGAAAAACTAATTCTAACTAATTCGATTCCGCATATAAATGATTCGTTATCACCTAAAATTGT
Organism: bacterium; assembly: GCA_021815785.1. Lineage (GTDB taxonomy): Bacteria > Cyanobacteriota > Vampirovibrionia > Obscuribacterales > JAKAZS01 > JAKAZS01. The sequence continues at coordinate 6,879 of JAKAZS010000014.1, read as the reverse complement.
TCAGTTAAGCGTAGCTCGATTGCTTGGTGAAGCTATAGCAAGAATTCATGATGATGATTCAGTTAGTGAGTTGTTTGAATAATTATGTTCTTAAAAACTTTTCCGGTTGGTCCGATTCAATGTAATTGTTCAATTATAGCCTGCGAAGAAACGCTTGAAGCTATTGTCGTTGATCCAGGTGGTGATGCTCAAAAAATTATCGATGAAATTAATAAAAACGGTTTTAATTTAAAATATATTTTACATACGCATGCCCATTTTGACCATGTTTTGGGTGCTAAAGCTTTAAAAGATCAATATGCTGCAAAAATCTGTTTAAATAAAGAAGATGAATGGTTATATAATAATTTAGATTTGCAATGTAGTTTATTTGGCTTTAAAGCTGATCCGGTAGCACCAATTGATATTTATTTAAAGGACGAGGAAATAATTAAAATTGGTAATTTAAATACTAAAACAATCCATACTCCAGGCCACACTCCAGGATCTATGTGTTTTTGTGTTGAAGATAAACAAAGTCTGGTTTTTTCAGGCGACACTTTGTTTGATGGTGGCATTGGCCGTACTGATTTATGGGGTGGCTCTTATGAATCAATTATTAAATCTATAAAAAACCGTTTATTAATTCTGGATAATGATACCTTGGTTATTCCTGGGCATGGTTCTAATACTGATATCTGGTCGGAAAAAAAGAGTAATCCATTTTTAAATTAACAGGATTTTATACTAAACTAATGATTAGGTATTAAAGATAGGGTTGGCTTTATTGATATTGGAAATAAAAAAATTGGATTTGCCTTAAGTTATTTGGTTTATATTAAAATTAGACTTTGGTGATTAATGACTCCCTTAAATAATCCTTGTTATATCAAGATTCCTGGTGATAAGTCAATTACCCATCGAGCTTTGCTTTTGTCTTTATTGACTAATCAGGAAAATTGTATCATTGAAAATTATGCCAATTCGCTTGACTGTCAAACTACATTGAACTGTCTAAACCAATTAGGTGTTAAGTTTAAGCAAACGCCCAACAAACTTATAATTAACAGTCCTTTCGTAAGGTATATGCAAATAGCCTCAATGACTATTGATGCCCAAAATAGTGGTACTACTTTAAGACTGTTAACCGGCTTATTAGCTTGGCATGACACACAATTTATTTTTCAAGGTGATAACTCGCTGAATAAGCGACCGATGCACAGGCTTTGTGAACCATTAAAACTTATGGGTTGTGATTTTGAATATTTAGATCAATCTGGTTACCCGCCCTTTAAAATCAAAGGAGGTAATTTAAAAGGAATTAAATATCAAATTGACGTGGCTTCAGCACAGGTTCAATCAGCCCTGTTACTAGCTGGTTTAAACGCTCGTGGCCATACTATTGTTTCAGTCCCCAATTTAGTTAGAACTCATACATCAAAAATGTTTCAGGCTTTAAATATTTATCAGCGAAATTTTAATAGCCAAATTTGTGGTGTTAAATATTTAGAGAAACCGATTATGCCATATAATATGTCTGTACCCGGAGATTTATCTAGCGCGGCATATTTTCTGGTTTTAGCCGCCATTACTCCAGGTCTTCATTTGATCTTAAATAATATCAATATTAATCCAGGTCGAACGTTAATTACTAACGCTTTAATTAAAATGGAAGCTAATATTAAATTAATTAATCATAAAATCATTAATTTTGAGGAAGTCTGTGATATTGAAATTAAGGGTGGTGCTAGGCTTAAACCTTTTAACATTGATTATAAAAATATTGCTACTGGTATTGATGAAATTGCGATAATTGCTCTGTTAATGGCAATGGCTGATGGAATTAGTTATGTTAAAGATGCAAATGAGTTAATGTATAAAGAAAGTAATAGATTGGCTTTAATAATTAAAAATTTTAAAAACTGTGGTATCAATATTAATGCTTATCCTGATGGCTTTTCAATTAAAGGCAGTCCGCAAATTCTTGGTGATTCTTTATGGGAAACGCATAACGACCATCGATTGGCAATGACTGGGCTAATAGCTAGTTGTATTAGTAAGCGGCCAATTAAGGTCGATAATATTAAATGTATTGATATTTCATACCCTCAATTTTTGATGACTTTAAAACAGGTTGGTAATACTTATAGTTTTGATAATGAGATTTTTGATTAGATTTAGTGTTTAATATTTTTCCGTAATACTAAACTTTACTTTTTGTAATAATATAGCCAATTTCTGTCTGAAATTTATTTATTCTCCTGGATCTAAAGAGGCCGTTCTGATTTTTAATTTTTGATGTTTATTGAGGTGCGTAAATAAATTGATTAATTAAGGTTTAAATTTTCTTATTTGATTATACGATTGAGTTATAGTGAAATCATGTGTTAACATAATCTGACCGGTAACTTAAGGAGGACTTTTATGCTGTCAACTAGAGCTTATGCAGCAATGGAATCGTGTGCTTCACTTATTCCCTGGCAAATAAATCGACGTGAACTTAATCATAATGATGTATTAATTCAAATACATTATTGTGGCATTTGTCATTCTGATTTGCACCAGGTTAAAGATGAATGGAAAAATGGTACTTTCCCAATGGTTCCAGGTCACGAAATTGTCGGAGTGGTTAAAAGTGTCGGTGGTAAAGTTAATAAATTCAAAGTAAATGATCGAGTTGGGGTTGGCTGTATGGTTAATTCCTGTGGTGACTGTATCTATTGCGTAGCTGGTGATGAGCAGTTTTGTGTCGATGGTGCTAGCTTTACTTATAACAGCACTGAATTTGGTGAACCAACTTATGGTGGTTATTCTACACATATTGTGGTTAATGAAAATTTTGTTTTGCAAATTCCCGATAACCTTAACCTTGAGGCTGCTGCCCCTTTGTTGTGTGCGGGTATTACAACTTATTCACCACTCAAACAACATAAGGCTGGTCATGGTAAGCACGTAGCCGTAGCTGGTTTAGGTGGGCTTGGTCATATGGCCGTTAAGTTAGCTAAGGCTATGGGTGCAACTGTGACTGTGCTTAGTCGTGGTGAAAGTAAGCGACAGTCGGCGCTAAATTTAGGCGCTGATAACTATTTGTCCACTAGCGATGCCAAAACTTTTGAGGCTGGAGAATTGTTTGATATTATGATCGATACCATATCAGCACCACATGATTTTACTGCCTATATAAATTTACTTAAGCTTGATGGTGTAATGTCTTTGGTTGGTGCACCACCAGAGCCATCATTAATTGATACCACGAGATTAGTAATGAGACGTAAAAGTCTTACTGGTTCTTTAATTGGGGGTATTAAAAGCACGCAGGAAATGCTTGATTTTTGCGGCAAGCATAATATTGTATCGGATATTGAACTTATAAAAATTGACTACGTTAATAAAGCCTATGAACGAATGCTGGCAAGTGATGTTAAGTATCGCTTTGTCATTGATTGCTCATCAATTTAAGTCCGATGAGTCTTACGCAGAAGCAAAATTTTGTAGTTATCGCAATGGTACTTTTTTGTTTTTGGGTTATATCAGCAAATATTCAGATTAATATTATTTCAATTGGAATAGATCCTTGTTATAAGTTAGTGGCGAATTTATATAGTACAGGGCATATTTTTGGCAAAGATCTTTTGTTTACTTATGGACCGCTGGCATTTTTAGGCTTGCCGGAAAATATTGGTTTTAATGTTATTTATGCTACTTGGGCATATTTGTTTTTTAAAGCCGGTTATTTTTTGTCAATAGTATTTTTGATATTTTCGTTACATAAACATAAAAGTCTTTGGCAAACACTGTTATTTTATCTGCCTATTGGGATATTTTTAGGACTGAATAATTATGCTAATAATTATTCAGTATATTTAGGCTATGTGATATTTTTTACAATTATAAATTGTTTGTTAGTCTATAGCTTATACCCTAAAAATATGTTTTTGTATTTAGCTGGCATTTTAACTTCATTTGTTGGTTTAATTAAGCCGGCTTTTTGTTTTTTAGGGTTAATTTGTCTGATTTCTTATTATTTTCAATTGGTAATTGAAAAGCGGAAATTAGTTATTCCCTTTAAGTTGTTTTTAGCTTTAACTTTACCATATTTAATTTTGTGGTATTTATTTATAGGCAATTTTTCAACTTTAATCAACTATTTAAAGGCAAGTGTAGAGTTTACTCTTGGTAATTCGGATGCCATGATTTCTGGTTACTTGTATAATTGGTTTGCTTTAGTGTTAAGTATTTTACTGCCAGTTATAGCTTTGATTTTTGGTGTAAATAAAAAGTTAAAATCGACATTATTGGTAATTTATTTAACGGGAATTATATTCTGGTTAAAATATGTTTTAGTTCGTGTTGATCATATTTTTATTGAATTTTTACCACTTTATTTTTACTTTATTTTTTTAATTATTCTCTTCAGTGATAACTTGAAAAAATATTGTTTTACTTTAATATTAATTATTATCAGTATTAGTTGTGTTAATTGGTACAGCTTTGATCTGTCGAGCTCTAATCAGATAAGAAATCCTTATTTCGCCTTTGACTGGTTTAAAACAAATTTAAAAAGTAATTGGCGATTGGGTAATATTTTTTATAAAAATTCAATTAAGATGATAGATGATCAAAGTTTTACCTATCTAAAAGCACTTAAATTTGATAAAGTTGTTTTAGATACCGTGCGGAATAGTACTATTGATGCTTATCCGTTTGATATGACCTGTCTGTTTGCAAATAATTTAAAGTGGGATCCTCGACCAGTATTTCAGTCTTATCTTGCCTATACACCATGGTTGGATCATCAGAATGAATTGTTTTTTTATTCATCACAGGCTCCGCAGTACCTTGCTTGGCATAGTGCGATTGCAGACCCTGGTAAATTTTTAAATTCAATTGATAATCGCTATTTGTTAAATGACGAACCATTAACCCTAAAAACTATTTTTAGAAATTATTGTATGGTATTAAATACTCCTAAGGTTTTTTTATTTAAGCATTTTAACCCTAAAATTACTTATCCGGAAATTAAACTTAATTTATTGAATACTTTCTGGAATAAATGGATTGATGTGCCTGTAACTTCGGGGCGTGATGTGATTTTTGCTAAAATTAAAGTTGACAATGATTTTTGGGGAAAGATCAAACGATCTTTGTATCGTAATAGTATGGTATTTATTGATTATCAATTTGCCGATGGCAAAATTATTTCGCATACCTTACCGATAACTAACGCTGTAAATGGAGTTTGGCTTAATCCTTATATTCTTGATTTTCAGGCATGTGAAAATAAATTAGTCAATAATAATATTTTTAAAGCTTGCTCTAATATCATTTATAAGATCGAATATCATGATGATTGCGTTATTAGCGGCTGGTGTGGGTTAAAAAATATTGGCTTTGATAATTATAATATGTTTGTTGTATTACAAAATGAAAAAACGCATCTTTATTATACTTTTACTACATATAACCGATTTCGCCCAGACGTTACAGCTGCATTGCATAATAATATTAATTATGATTATAGTGGTTTTGAATCCCGGATTACTGATTTACCATTAGGTAAGTATAAAATTGGTGTAAATTTAGTTGATAAGAATAATAGTTTTTTTTCCTGGACGGATAGTTCAATAATTATTAATAAAATCAAGTTTGGTGATAAATCTTGGCTTAAATCTAGACAAGTAAAATCAATTCGTTTAAGAAATGCTAATGCAATCTGGTTTGAAAAAAATATTAATATTCAATTCTTGAAAGAAACAAATTTATTGCCAAAAATTTGAAGATACCTATATTCAACGGATCTTCCTGATTTTTAAAGCCACCAAAATACCCAAAGTGTTTTGGCTGACTTGCAATCAAGTGTTTTTTTGTTAAAATGAGTACCCACTAATATTTAAAATAATTAATAATTACCTTAAAGCAAATGGTTTTATTTGTGCTATAAAGCTACTTGTAACTTTTAAAGAAGTGGCCTTGTATGTACAGGAAAGCAAATCAACTATCAATGGAAAGACCTATAGCTTATTTACGCTACGTGAATCATAACGGGAAAACGGCAAAGTCTGTAAGCGAACTCTTTGCTGCATATCGCATCTTTCTTTAGAAAAAATTGAAGCTATTAAATTGGCTTTAAGTGGTAAATTGATTAGTCCACAAACTGAAAACGACTTAAGTAAAATGACTTATCAAACTGGCAAAACGGTTGGGTCTTGTATGATTGTTGATAATCTCTTAAATGAACTTGGCATAAGCGCTGCTCTAGGCAAATCAAATATGGCGGATTTGGTCAAATGGCTAATATTTGCTAGGCTTAATGAACAGGGGTCTCGATTATCCAGTGTTCGTTTAGCAGACAGGCATGATGCAAGTTTATTTGGTCTTAAAAATTTAATGAAAATAATTTATATAGTGCTTTAGAATGGCTAGCTGATAAGCAAGAAGGCATTCAGCAAAACTTGTTAAAAACAAAATACAAAGGCAATAAGCCTGAATTGTTTTTGTATGATGTAACTAGCAGTTATTTTGAAGGCGTGGAAAATGAGCTTGCTAATTTTGGGTATAATCGTGATAAGAAAGTTGGCAAGAAACAAATCGTAATTGGAATGCTTACTGACAAAGATGGGCATCCAATTGCGTGTGAAGTATTTAAGGGCAATACTTCTGATATAACTACGTTCGCCACATTGGTTAAAGATTTCGGTAACTCATTACCTTTAGCTGGTTGGCAAAAATTAGTTTTAAATAAATAATGACTTGATAGATTTTTCATTACTTCAGTTAATAGCCTGTCTTTACCCTTCAAAACTTTAGTTACAGCTATTGATAAATTATCATAGCTAATTCTTTGTGGGACACCTTGAAAATATTTAAATGCTTCAATATGGCCATCTACAAAGGCCTCAG